>DLXM01000322.1 GCA_003448835.1 Bacteroidota bacterium
AAGAATGCTTCAGGAAGCAGTTGATTCTCTGTTCGATAACTCACGTAAGACAAACGCTGTCCGTAGTAACAATCGTCCGCTGAAATCACTCAGTGATATGCTAAAAGGTAAGAACGGACGTTTCCGTCAAAACTTACTTGGTAAGCGTGTCGATTATTCAGGCCGATCTGTAATCGTTGTTGGTCCGGAACTCAAAATGCACGAGTGCGGACTTCCAAAAGAAATGGCTGTAGAACTTTACAAACCATTTATTATCCGTCGTTTAATTGAACGAGGATATGTTAAAACGGTAAAAAGTGCTAAAAAAGTAGTAGATCGCCGTGACGAAGTAGTCTGGGATGTACTCGAAAACGTAATTGATGGTCACCCGGTATTGTTAAACCGTGCACCAACCTTGCACCGTTTAGGTATTCAGGCATACCAGCCGGTATTGCTTGAAGACAAAGCGATTCGTTTGCATCCGTTGTCATGTACTGCGTTTAACGCCGATTTTGACGGTGATCAGATGGCTGTTCACTTACCATTGAGTAATGATGCCATCCTTGAAGCATCTGTATTGATGTTAGGATCGCACAATATCATGAACCCTGCGAACGGTGGTCCGATTACGGTCCCATCTCAGGACATGGTCTTGGGTATTTATTACCTCACAAAAATGGGTGCATCAGCTCCATCACGTGATAAGAAATTCTATTCCGCTGAGGAAGTTATCATCGCTCATGATCAAGGTGCTATTCAATTACACGACAAAATTGAAGTCCGTGTAAACAAACTTGTAAATGGCGAAATCGTTCTTGAACTCACCAAAACGACTACTGGTCGTGTGTTGTTCAACGAGATTATTCCTTACGAAATCGGTTATAAAAACCAAACTTTCGGTAAGAAAGAATTGCGTTTATTGATTAATGAAGTGTTCACAACATGCGGAACCGTGGCAGCTGCCAAGTTCCTGGATGATATGAAAGAACTCGGATTTATCACTGCAACCCGCGGTGGATTGTCGTTCTCGTTGGAAGACATTGTTATTCCTGAAGAGAAAATGGAATTGATCAACAAGGCTCAAGATGAAGTCAAGTTGATTCAAGAACGTTACGAAAATGGTTTTATCACCGATAACGAGCGTTATAATCAGGTAATTGATAAATGGACCAGCACCACAAACCGTGTTTCTGAGACCTTGTTTACTGCTCTTACCAAAGACAGAGACGGATTCAACCCTGTTTACATGATGGCCGATTCCGGTGCTCGTGGATCTAAAGAACAGATTCGTCAGCTTGGTGGTATGCGTGGTTTGATGGCTAAACCGCAGAAATCCTCATTGGAATCAAGTGGTTCTGAAGTTATCGAGACGCCAATTCTTTCCAGTTTCCGTGAAGGACTTACCGTACTTGAGTACTTTATTTCAACTCACGGTGCTCGTAAAGGTCTTGCCGATACAGCGCTTAAAACTGCTGATGCCGGTTATTTGACCCGTCGATTAGTTGACGTTTCACAGGATGTAATTATTGGTGAAGATGATTGTGGTACCTTACGTGGTATTCGAATCAAAGCACTGAAGGATAACGAAGATGTTGTAGAAAGTCTTGAAGATCGTATTCTTGGACGAGTTTCTATGCACGATGTTTATGATCCATTGACCGACGAACTAATTGTTGGCTCAAACGAATTAATTTCTGAAACACTTGCTAAGAAAATTTCAGAAACCTCAATTGAAGAAGTTGAAATCCGTTCAACACTTACTTGTGAATCTCCTCGTGGAGTTTGTGCTAAGTGTTACGGTCGTGATCTATCACGAGGTAAAATGGTACAAGTTGGTGAAGCAGTAGGTGTTATTGCTGCTCAGTCAATTGGTGAGCCTGGTACTCAGTTAACATTGAGAACCTTCCACGTAGGTGGTACGGCATCACGTCTTGAGTCTGAGTCGATGCACAAATCTAAATTCGCCGGTAAAGTTGTATTCGAAAACCTTCGTTATGTTGATTATGATGATGGTGAAGAAGAGCATAAAGTTGTACTGAGTCGTGTTGGTGAAATCAAAATTACTGATGAAACCGGCAAGGTTCTTATTAACTACAATATTCCTTACGGATCTGAATTGTTAGTTGATGAAGGAGATTTAGTGCCTAAAGGTGTTCCGCTTTGTAAGTGGGACCCATACAATGCACTGATCATTTCTGAAATGAACGGTACTATTGAGTTCAAGGATATCATCGACGGGGCAACCTACACTGATGAAACCGATTCTCAAACCGGTCACAAAGAAAAAGTAATTGTCGATTCTAAAGATCGTACGATGGTTCCTACAATTATCGTGAATGGTGAAGGTGGAAGACGCCGTGAAACACCATTACCGGTAGGAGCACACGTAATTGTTGACGCAGGTGATATTGTCCAAGCTGGACAATCTTTTGCTAAGATCCCGAGAACATCCGGATCCAAGTCCAAAGATATTACAGCCGGTCTGCCTAGAATTACTGAACTATTCGAAGCAAGACCTCCAAGTGATCCAGCGGTTGTTACTGAGATCGAAGGTATCGTTAAAATGGGATCACGGAAACGTGGATCTCAGGAAATCATGGTTACCTCCAAAGATGGTTCAGAAACTAAAACATACCTCATTTCACTTTCCAAGCATATCTTGGTTCAAGAGAATGATTATGTGAAAGCCGGTGAACCACTATCCGACGGTCAGATCCTGGCACAGGATATTCTGAATATCCTCGGACCATTTGCAGTACAATCGTACCTTGTGAATGAAATCCAGGAAGTTTATCGTCTGCAAGGTGTGAAGATCAATGATAAACACATTGAGATCATCGTTCGAACCATGATGCAAAAAGTTGAAATCACCGATCCGGGTGATACCATGTTCCTCGAAGGCGATAAAGTTGACCGATTTGAAGTGAATACTACAAATGATACACTGATCGGTAAATTTGTTGTTGATGAACCAGGTGATAGTGGCCTTGAGTACCTCACCGTTATCGAACGTCGTGACGTTCGTGATATCAATTCCCGTTTGATGAAAGAAGGCAAAGTTGAAATGAAAGTCCGTGAAGCGGAACCTGCAATTTCAAAACCAATTCTTTTGGGAATTACACGAGCTGCATTGTCAACCGATAGCTGGTTGTCAGCCGCTTCCTTCCAGGAAACAACTAAAGTTCTTACTCAGGCATCTATTGAAGCGAAAGCGGATATGTTGCTTGGTCTTAAAGAAAACGTGGTTGTTGGACACAAGGTCCCAGCTGGAACCGGATTGCGCAAATATCAAAGTTACATTGTTGGTGCTAAATCTGACATGGACGACGTTGAAGCGGCTAGCCGTGTATTCGAAGCCCTCGGTCAGGAAAACAACGATGATGATATCAACATTGCCGGACTCGAATAATATCCGGTTGGTCGATACACAAAAATTAAAAGGCTCTGATCGTTTGATCAGAGCCTTTTTTGTTTATCCCCAATAATATTGGTAAGAATTAATCAAATCAGTGATATATCGCTCAAAGTCTTAGAGAATTCTCTTTTTGAATCACTTAATCTATAAAATCGATAAAAATTTCACCTGAATCAGAAATTTTTCCCTTCGCTGATATTGCGAAGTAAGTCCTCAGCTTCTTTAATCAGATCTTCAGCCTTCTGCTGCGCATCTGCCACTACTCTTTCACTTTCAGATTCAGCGATAATAGCTTCTTCGTTTTGTAAACGCACTAGTGTATCATTTAAGTCATCCAAGAGGCTGTGTAACTTGTATGAAATTTTATCACGCAGATCTATTCCTTTGTCAGGCGCATATAAAAGTGCCATAGCGCCACCTACAATAGCCCCCGTGATCAATCCAAGTGTAAATCCATTTGAAAATTTGCTCATATATTTCCTTTCTATTCCTTTGGCTTATAATAATAAATAACAGCTGTAAATGGCAAAGTATTGTTTACTAATTTTCATTCATTGCAAGTTTATATGCTTTTGCCGCTTGTCTTCTTGGTTTTGAAATTCCAACTAACACTACAGGGACAATATAAAGTGTGAAAATTGATGAAAATGTCAATCCGCCAATTACAGTAAGCGCAAGCGGACTCCAGGTCTCCGAACCGGAACCCAACTCCATTGCTAAAGGAATCATTGACCCAATTGTAGTGAGCGCCGTAAGCAAAATAGGTCGCATTCGACGTTTTGCAGCCTGAATCATGTTTTCGATGTAGTTACCATTGCCATGTTGTTTGTCACAATATTGATGGATGTAATCGACCATCACGATTCCGTTGTTGATTACAATCCCAACCAAAATAATCATTCCAAGTCCGGCCGGAATACTAAATGGGTTCCCGGTTAACCACAAAATCAGGTATGATCCAAAAAATGCGAGTGGAATTGTAAACATGATTACAAACGGATCCCGGAAATTTTCGAATTTACCAGCCATCACCATATAGGTCAGGATCAATCCAAAAATGAGTGCATAGAACAAATTTGAACTAGCCTCAGCCTGATCCACATTATCGCCGGTAAATGAATACCGATATCCCTCAGGCATTACAATTTCATTTTCGAATAAATCGATAATGCGCTGGCGTTGAGTCTCCGGATTACCAGTCACATTGATTGACACATCCATAATGGTTTCACGATCTCGCCTGGTGATGCTATTGACCCCTTCAACCGTCTGAAATGTCCCAAGTGATGCCAGAGGTATTCTTTGGTCTCCGACCTGTAGAACCTGAAATTCTCTCATGTCCTGAAGACTTTGCCGATATTCTTCCTGTAATCGCACTTCAATTGGAACTTCACGTCCGCCAACCCTGAAATATCCAACTTGCGTACCTCGGGCTTGTGTTTTGAATGAATTGGCTACCTCACTCAGATTACTCCCGGCCCGACTCACCACCTGACGATCCAAAATGTAATGCATTTCAGGGACTCCGCTGGTTCGCGGATTATCGACCGATATAACCATTGAATCCTGAAGCATTACTTCTTCGATTCTGTTACTCATAGCAACAAGGAGCTCTGTTTCCGGACCAATTAACGTAACACGGATATTGTTNNAATCCTGATTCCAGTACCACCGGATGCAAAAATACTGACTCGCACCCCGGCTAAATCGAATCTACGGCGCAATTGAATCGCAATTTCTTCGGATGTGATTTCGCGATCATCGGCCGGTGTTAAGGTAAGCGAAATCCGCCCGTAATTTGAATCTGCCCTGAATCCACCCTGACCAATGCTCGTTACAATTGTTTGTACATAGGATTCATTTTGCAGCTGTTCTGATATTTCTCGGATCGTCGTCGCTGTCTGGACCAGATTTGATCCCGCCGGTAGCTCAACATTGATGTTAATTTGTCCAGCATCACTCGAAGGCAACATAATCGACTCAAGAGTACTGTTAAAAAACCACGTGCCGTAGAATATCCCGACAATAACCAGGGTCATTATCAATTTGTGAGTGACGACCCATTTCAGTGAATTCGCATAAAACACCTCAAGTCGTTTGAACATCCGACTGATCATATTCGTGTTATTCACGATTTTTGCGGTTAACATTCTGCTGGCAAAAACCGGAACCAAAATAAACGATGCCAAAAACGACAATGAAATTGCAAGCGAAATCGTGATCGCCAGATCCCGCATAAACACATTTGTGATACCCGTCGTGAACAAAAATGGCAAAAATACGACCAACGTTGTTAGAGTGGATCCCCACAAAGATCCAATTACTTCTTTTGTGCCCTCAATAGCTGCTTTGAAAATAGATTCACCATCTTCAACCTTATCCACAATACTTTCAAGTACCACTATCGAACTATCAACCAGCAGTCCTACGGCAAGTGCGAGACCGGTAATAGAAACAAAGTTCAGAGTCAGTCCCATGAAATACATCGCTGCAAATGTCGCTGTCATTGAGATCGGAATACTCAACGCAACAACTGTGGAGGTTCTCCATCCACCCAAAAAGACAACTAAAATGACTACAACCAGCACTAATGCGATGAGGGCAGACTGCGCCAGGTTATTGATAGAGGTTTCGATGGAAGTTCCTTCGTTTGAAAGTACATCCACAAAAATACCGGGTGGTAGGCGATCAATAATTTCGGGTAGTGACTCCAAAACGCCGTTGGTAACATCCAGTGTATTGGCATCTGATTGCTTTTGGATTTCGATGGTGACACTATTGCGTCCGTTGACTTCTTCGAGTGTGGTTACATCCACAAAACTATCTAAAACATTCCCAACATCACGGATACGCACCGGATTACCATCTGAATTCGTGATGATGGTCTGGGCAATTTCTTGAGTATTATTGAACACCGACTCCGCCCGAATGCTATAATTTTGGCGGTTTACCACGAGATTCCCAACGGGGACCTGTTGATTATTCTGACGGATCGCTGATTCAACCTGAGATGTCGTAATTCCGTGCTGAGCCATCTGAACCGGATTTAATTCAACATAGATCGTACGCTGAAGTCCACCACGGGTATCTGCAGACGCAACCCCACCAATACGTTCAAGCAAAGGTTCAATCTGCTCAATTGAAATCGTTCGAAGCTCATCGAGTCCGCGATTAGATGCCTGGACACTCAACCGCATAATCGGAAAACTCTCCGGATCAAACTGAAAAATTACCGGTGGAGTCGCTTCAGCAGGGAGTGTATTTCTAATACGATCTAACGCCTCACGAGCATCCAATTCCACCTGGCGCGCATTCGTCCCGGCCTTAAGTCCCATTCTGATAAAAGCACTTCCTTTTCGGGCACTACTCTCAATCGACTCAACCCCATCAATTCCGGCAACTGCTGCCTCTATCGGCTCGACCAGCAACGTAGCCATATCCTCCGGATTCACATTTCGATATCCGGTCGAAATTGCAACCACAGGAATATCCAACGAAGGATATAACGTCACTTTCAGGTTCGAAAGCGCAAAAAGCCCAAATCCAATAACCAAAAGCGACAGCATCACAACCGTCACCGGACGATGCAGAATTTTATCTACGATTGAATATTTCATATGACTTCCGTTGAATCAGTTTCAGATAATGGGTCAATTTTATGCACTGCGTCGAAGCCTAATTTTTCAACGAATGTGTTGATGATGTAGTACAAGCAAGGCACCACAAACAACATCAGTACCGTCGAGAACGTGAGTCCACCAATGACGGCACGCGCCATCGGACTCCATGTCTCAGATCCGGCACCAAGCTCAAGAGCAAGAGGAACCATCGAAAGAATCGTTGTACCGGCGGTCATCAAAATTGGTCGCAATCTACGGGTCGCACCCTGAATTACGGCATCTAGCCTGCCGATCCCCCGCGATTGCAATACTTTGATGTAATCAATCATTACGATGCCATTGTTTACTACAATCCCCGCTAATAGAATGAGTCCAATCATAGCTGTCACACTGATCGGTGTTGATGTAACAAACAACATTACCAATACCCCGGTCATCGCCAACGGCACCGTCGCAATGATGATGAATGGTTCGACCAGACTTTCAAATTGGGATGCCATGATCATATAGGCGAGGATGGATGCAATTAAAAAAGCAATCATCAGGTAACCAAAACTGTCTGATTGCTCCTCCGCGGTTCCACCAATATCATATCGATATCCATCCGGCCAATCATACGAATTTAACACTTCTACCACGGCATCGGTCGCTGATTTCAGATCTGACCCTCCGATATCAACCAGGACTTCGGTCACGCGTTCCTGATTAATTCTGAGGATATTGGATGGTCCCTGATATCGTTCAATGCGTGCAATACTTCGCAGCGGAACCCATGTGCCATCAGGCGTGCGCACTTGGATATCTTCCAACGCTTGTGAATCGGATTTTTCTTCAGCAGCAAGTTGCACCAGCACCGTGTATTCCACACCTTGCTCAACAAATGTTGTTGCAACAGACCCACGAACCGCATTACTGATGATATTCGCGACTTGTGAAGTCGTCATATTGAGGCGGGAAATGCGTTCCCGGTCCATCACAATACGTAATTCCGGTCTGCCTTCGTCGGCTGAACTGGTTGCACCAATTACTTGTTCGAGCTGCATCACGGACCCGCGAATCCCGTCGGCAATTTCTTTTTTCTGGTTTACATCAAATCCGTAAATATTGATGATAAGTCCATCGTCACCATCCGGATTCAACGGATTTTGTCGAACTTCGCGGATGTCTGCTCCCGGAACATCCTGCAATTTTACAAGCAACTCATCCGATATTTCAAATTGGTTTCTGGATCGCTCGTTTCGTGGCACCAACTCTACACGAACGGTTCCCTGATATCCACCGGGATTGTCTGCACCCTCCACACCTCGTTTGTCACCATAATCAGATACAATAATGCGAGCTTCAGGAACTTCCCGTTCAATGATATCCTCGACCTGAAAAATGGTATTCTGTAATTCGAACAGATTCACACCCGGTTCGCGCTGGACATTCAAAACGAACGCATTTTCATCGACAGGAGGGAAGAATTCACCACCCAGCGTGTAATAAAGTGGTAAACTAACCAAAAATAACACCACGGCAGCCACTATGACTACTCCGCTGCGTTTCAGATTTCGTTTTAATGCATTTTGATAGGAAGATTCTAGCTTGTCAAAAAGTTCACCCAATTTGCGTTTGACTGCATTTTCTTTTTTAACAGAAGCCTGAACTTTCTGGGTCATCGGGGAGGAATTTGAAAATTCAGACTTGTTTTCTGAAACCACTCCCATTGAATTTTTAAAACTTGTTGCTTTTGTACTATCGGAAGTGTTTTCAGAATAAATAGCTGATTTGGATTTCAATTCGGACTCAGCTGCCTGCTCATTTTCTTTGTCACTTTTTTTGAAAAACTGTGAGCTCATCAACGGAATAATACTCAGCGCAGCAATTGTCGACATCACCAATGCAAATGAAATGGTCAATGCCAGATCCTGAAATAAAAATCCTGCGATACCCGGTACAAATAGAATTGGAAGGAGTACCACAAGCGTAGTCAAGGTCGAAACAACGACCGGAACCGCAACTTCCTGGGCACCGTAAACTGCAGATTTTTTACCGGAGTGACCTTCCTCCCGGAATCGGAAAATGTTTTCGAGCACCACAACAGCGTTATCAACCACAAGTCCAACGGCCAGAGTCAGACCTGATAACGAAATAACATTCAAGGTCACATCCGCAAAATCCATGATGCTAAATGTGGCGATGATCGAAACCGGAATCGAAATCGCAATGATGAGTGACGTTCTGAAGCTTCTCAGAAACACCAACAAAATAATCACAACCAAAATAATG
The DNA here is from genome assembly GCA_003448835.1 of Bacteroidota bacterium. Taxonomy (GTDB): domain Bacteria; phylum Bacteroidota; class Rhodothermia; order Balneolales; family HLUCCA01; genus UBA11400. Next base: position 9,286 of record DLXM01000322.1, read on the forward strand.
GCCTGAAGTGCGGTCATGTACAGGTTGTTTAACGACAACTTGATGAAATCTGCTTTGTTTGTAAGGACTTCCAAAGCTACATCAGATGGTAATATTTCCTGTATACGTCCCAATTCGGCCATGAAATTAGCAGCGGTGGTCACCACATTCACATCACTTTGACGATATAAATTGATAATAAGTCCCTCTTCGCCTCGCACATGTACATTTCCTATTGGCTGCGACACACCATCTTCAACATCGGCGATATCCTGCAATAATATCGGGATATCGTTTCGAATCCCGACCACAGTCGTCTTGATTTGATCCAGATTCTTAAATTCACCAATAGTTCTAAGTGAATAAACGATACGTCCCTCTATGAGTTCACCGGCTGGAACCTGAATGTTTTCCTGGCGAAGTCGGTTTGCAACCGTGGCAATATCCAGATTAAACGCCAGCATTCGGTCATTTTGAATCCAGATATTGATTTGGCGTTCGAGTCCGCCCGAGGTTTCAGCTGCTGCAATACCGGAAATTCGTTCGAATCGTTGTTCGAGTTGTTGAGTCGAAATCGTGCGTAGTTCACTGGAGCTACGGATGTTGGAAGAGAGAGCTAATACCAGGATCGGTTCCTGATTAGGATCATAACTAAAGACAATAGGTTGATCGGCATCCAGTGGGACCGCTCTTCGGGCAAAATCCAGTTGTTTACGTACATCAGCTTCAGCAATAAATAAATCGGTACCCCAGTTGAAGTATAATTTGATTACCGATGCTCCCTGGCTCGAGAGAGATCGAATTCGGCGGAGTCCACTCACACTACCAACTTGTTCTTCAATTGGACGTGTTATCAGGGTTTCAATATCCTCGGGGGCTACACCTTCGTATGTTGTGTAAATTGTGATTGTCGGAAAACTGACATCCGGATACAAATTCAAACTGAGGCGGGACAAGCCAAAAAGCCCGAATCCGATGACGATGATGGTCATCATGACAAACGTAACCGGACGATCAACCGCTAATTTGGAAAGATTTTTCATGTGTTTATTACAGTGTGATTAGCGCATTGACGATTAATTCGAACGTTGGGTAGCTTGTCCTTCACCGCGAATCGGTTGCGTACCCTGGGTGGATTGAACTGCTCCCTGCGGATTTCCTTCTCGGTCGAACCGAGGAGCACTACTAACCCGCACTCTGGATTTATCTTCAAGACTTGTTTGTCCTGTAATAATCAATTTTTCGCCAGCTTCGAGGCCTGATAGAACTTCAATTCGATCACCCTGCTGAATTCCCAGGTCAAGTATACGTCGAACGGCAATCGAATCACCCTGACTTACAAAAGCTGAATATGTTCTGCTCAAACGTATTACATTTGATTCCGGCTCAATAACCGTTTGAACATTTTCGACCATTGCAGATCGTGGAATTACGACCACATTATCCTTCGTTGTGACATTAATTCGGGATTCCATCAACATCCCCGGAAATACACCCTCACCACGTTCGGTAAGAGAGATAACCACTTCACCAAGTCCGGTGACAGGATCCAATTCCGGACTTATTCTGGAAACTACACCCTGAGCAGTAAATTCACTCGCGCCTGAAGGTCTCATATTCACTGGCTGTCCGACTTTGGTATTTCTCCAGTCACCGAGGGGTAAATACAATCGAATTTCGTACCCAACGAGGTTTGAAACTTCATAAATAGCTTGTCCGGTGCCCACTACATCGCCAGGGGATGCACTTCGGCTGGTGACAACCCCCGCAACCGGTGATTTCACTTCAGTGTAACTTAGATTTTGCCGACTTTGAGTCATCGCGGCATTGGCAGACTGAAACGCTGCCCGACTAGCAAAAAACGTGGTTCTGGCATTATCAAGTTCAGCCTGACTCACCAGATTCAGATTAAAAAGCTCCGTTTGACGATTAAAATTCAAACTGTCGCGCTGCAAAGCCGACCGGGATTGTTCCATTTGAGCCTGATCCCGCTCAAATTGTTGTCTGAAATTGGTGTCATTTAATTTGGCAAGGGTTTGTCCTGCACGCACCGTATCACCTAAATCAGCATAAATGCGCAAAATTCGCTCACCTACTTGAGGAGTAACCCGAACATTGTCCTGCGCACGTACCGACCCATACGCTCGAATTTGGTCTGAAATCGTTGTTCGCGAAATTTCAGATACCTCAACAGTTGTAGCCCGGGTCATTCCGGGACCACCGGGAAATCCACCCATGCCTTGAGGGCCACCTGATTCTCCTCCACCGGAGCAGGAAACGATGAAAGTGATAGAAAAAATGGATAAAATAGTTTGAATTTTATGCTTATAACTGAGATGTTTCACGGAAGTAGGTTTATTTTGATACGTGTTAAATATTTACGGCTTAGTACAATACAATTTTAGCCCCTTAGACGTTCCATTGTATAATATCGTTGTGTAGAAATCATCAGCTTTTATAAGGTTTTACAACGCGTATTCATTACTTTGTTTTGTGTACTATTTTTACCTGATAATTTTATTGTTTTTTGAGGAATTCCTATGATTATTCATCCCTTTGATGCGTTGAGACCTAAAGAAGATCTTTACCGAAAAGTAACCTGTGTGCCTTATGATGTGATCGATTCAGATGAAGCCCGTGCCCTGGCCGAAGATCTCCCGTATTCGTTTTTGCATGTCATCCGACCTGAGATTGATTTTGGTACGGATGTAGATATTCACGACGATCGTATATATGAGAAAGGGGCTTCAAACCTTAGTAAGCTTGTTGAAGACGGTGTTTTTGAGCTTGAAGGTGAATGTTGCGTCTATGTATATCGACTCGAAATGATGGGACAAACTCAAACCGGAGTGTTTACGTGTGTAAGTATTGATGAATATGATCAGGGACTCATCCGCAAGCACGAAATGACCCGTCCGGACAAAGAAGATGATCGAACGCGGCACATTTTAACCCAAAAAGCGCATGCTGAACCCGTTATGTTGGCGCACCAGCCTCACCGACAAGTAGCGGGGCTCATCCACGAATGTACAGAAGGTACGCCGTTGTACGACATAACAACCGAAGACGGTGTCAAACATACCATTTGGAAATCAGACCAAACTGATGAGTGGGTTGAAGCATTTCAGAAGATTGACATGTTTTATGTAGCTGATGGTCACCATCGATGCAAAGCGGCGTCGCGTGCAGCGGAAGAACTCCGAAAAGAAAAACCGGAAATCGGGGAAGCAGCTTATTTCCCTGCTGTGTTGTTCAGTACCGACCAGATGCAGATTATGGCTTATAATCGGGTGGTTTTTCATGTTGAGGATGCTCAATTGGAGAAGTTTTTAGACGATTTCGAGGCATTGGAGTATGATGTTGAAGTCCCGACATCCAAAGGGAAAGTTTGTGTTTATGTGGATGAAAAGTGGCACACGATCCGCCTTGAGTCCCCCGCAACCAAAAACGATCCGGTTGAAAATCTGGATGCAACACAACTTCAAAAGCAGATTTTGGAACGATATTTCGGTATTGGTGATCCGCGCACGGACAAAAATATATCATTTATTGGCGGAATCCGGGGTAGTGAAGAGCTTAAAAAGGTTGTGGATTCCGGCCGGGCACGCATTGCGTTTAGCATGTATCCAACATCAATTGACGAACTGATCGAAGTATCGGATCAAAATAAACTTATGCCACCGAAATCTACCTGGTTCGAACCGAAATTGCGCTCCGGATTTTTAGTCCATTGCTTTTGATTCTGATTTAATTTCATCGAAAAACTATCTATCTTGAACCAAAGTTAGGGCGTATGATGCAGTAGCATCTTCAAATTATTACGCGTATATCATCTCACAAAAATCAGAGCCATTATTATGTTCAGATCACACAATTTCAGCGCCGGGCCATCTATGTTGCCAACGGCTGTCCTCGAGCAAGCACAAGCAGAATTATTAGACTACAAAGGTACCGGATCATCCATTATGGAATTGAGCCACCGGGGGTCTGAGTATATAGAAGTCGACGCTCAGGCAACTGAACGAATCAAAACATTGCTCGGACTAGGAGATGATTTTGAAGTGATGTTCTTGCAAGGTGGCGCCAGTACACAGTTTATGATGGTACCTTATAATTTTATAGCCGGAAGTAATCGGGTTGCCACGTATCTGAATACCGGTGAATGGAGTCGAAAAGCGATTAAAGAGGCAAAATTATTGGGAAATGTCCATGTTGGATTTTCTTCTGAAGAACAAAACTTTATTCGTGTGCCGAAAAACGGAGAGTTCACTGTAGCGGATGATTCCGTGTATCTGCATTACACTTCGAACAACACCATTTTCGGGACTCAATTTGCTTCGGAGCCCAATTCAAACGGAGTTCCACTGGTTTGTGATGCTTCCAGTGATTTCATGTCGCGTCCACTTGATGTGTCCAAATATGGAATGATCTATGCCGGTGCGCAAAAAAATGCGGGTCCTGCCGGTGTGGCCATTGTCATCATGCGCAAAGATTTTCTTGAAAAAGCCCGGGCAGAGGGGATGTCGACCATTCTAAAATACAAAACACACGTTGGGACGATGTTCAATACACCACCAACCTACAGTGTGTACATCGTAAATCTGGTCATGGGATGGATCCTTGAGCAGGGTGGACTTGCCGGAATTCAGAAAAAGAATGAAGCCAAAGCCGGGCTGTTGTATGGCATAATTGATCGGGATGATTTTTATCGTGGCACGGCAGAAGTAGAATCACGATCGTTGATGAACGTAACGTTCAGGTTACCAAATGAAGACCTTGAAAAACGATTTGTCAAAGAGACCGAGGCATTGAATCTTGACGGACTCAAAGGTCACAGAAGTGTTGGTGGAATCCGTGCCAGTATCTACAACGCCATGCCATACGAAGGGGTAAAAGCCCTGACCGATTTCATGGTTGAGTTCCGTGCTAAAAACGGGTAATACTACTCGATTTATGAAAATCTAATTTATTTTCATGTTCGGC
>DLXM01000307.1 GCA_003448835.1 Bacteroidota bacterium
CAACCAAATACATCGATGGTCAGGGTAGGGCTATTGGTGGAGTCATTGTAGGTCGGGCTGATTTAATAAAAGAAATCCGGTTTTTTGCACGACAGACGGGTCCGGCATTATCGCCATTTAATGCCTGGATATTTTCAAAAAGCCTTGAGACCTTGTCGATTCGAATGGATCGTCACTGTGAAAGTGCTTTCAAACTGGCAGAATGGCTTGAAAAGTCGCCACATGTTGAATCTGTTCGATACCCCTTTCTGAAATCATATCCTCAATATGAGTTGGCAAAAAAGCAGATGTCTAAAGGTGGGGGAATGGTATCGTTTGATATTCGTGGCGGACTTGAAAGGGGACAACGGTTTTTAGATGCACTGCAAGTGTGTTCATTAACGGCAAACTTAGGAGATTCACGCACAATTGTCACTCATCCCGCATCCACAACACATTCCAAGCTCAAACCCGAAGAAAGAAAAGCTGTATCAATCGGTGATGGATTGGTCCGCGTCTCGGTCGGACTCGAATACATCGACGACATTATAGCTGATATTAGACAAGCATTTGAATTATCTGTTTGATTTAGTGGGTATCCAACGGTACCAGGGAAGTCCGATTACTATCATTTGAGCAATGGAGGCATCGAAACGGATGTTCATGGTAAATACGATTCCGATATGCATCCCGNNGATTAAGAGTGTAATTAGTGTCCTGTATTTTCTGATCCAGAGTAAAAATCCTCCTAATTCGATACTGATTCCGCTGAAAAGGATCAGTGTAGCAACGATTCGGCTCTCCCAAGCCCACTCTTGAAGGAAGTTTGTTTGATAAAAGCCCTCTCTGGACAAAATATCTATACTTTTTTCACCCATCCATAACCATAAATGCTGTCCGTCAATCCACTGTGGACCCGTTCCGACAAGTTTACTTAGTCCAGCTGATACGTAACTAAGTCCTACAAAAAAAAGCACCCCTCCAAAGATAAATTTTCTTCTGTCCGTTGAATTTTGATAAAGAATCATGCCTATGGCAAAAACCAATAGTGTCATTCCTGTCATATTTGATGCATGTGATATCTCACCCAGAGAAAACCGAGCAACGTATTGGAGGTGCATCAAAACCAACACAACAAAGTAACACCAACCCGGAATACGACGAATCAGAATTAACGACACTAAGATTGTGATCAGGATTGCATTTATTGTAGCCAGTGAGTTTTCAAACATGAAACTGATATCTATATAATTTGCGATACCCAACGGTAAGACCACATCTGATATTCTGTTTATAAAACTCGCCCAATACCATACAGTCCAGATGATGTGGCTAACCATATACATCTCAAGTAACTTAAAATGTAATTTTTCACCTTGTGTTTCAGGCTCATCAAAGCGGAATAATTGGGTGAACAGATTATTGATCATGATCCACCTTTGGATTAAAAATCAATGAATCGACACTTAGGATCATCAATGGAAAAGCCTGTATTTCGACATTTTTTTGATCAGAGAATGCACCACGGACACGATAAATGACGACTGTTTTTCCAGAGTAATTGAGTCCCAGGACATTTCGGAGTGCATCAATCCTTCGGTCGGACCATAAGGTCGTTTTGGAAACAAAATTGGAGTAATCAATTTGATCTACTCCATGCTGTCGCATGACAAAAGGTTCACCCGGTAATTGGTTTACGTTTTGTTGATCCCAGATTTGATCATATAAGTCAGGTGTAAGGTCTGAAATGTCCCTTGCCATCGCTCTATTCCATGGATTTCCGGCCTGAGAGAACATTGGATAGATTGAAAAAGGCCAGAATTCGCCTAAATGCGTTGCAACTAAGATCAAATAAACCACTAAAGTGATTACTATTCCTTTTTTTGCTTTATTGATTTTTTGCATCTGAGGACGAGGTAATTAACGACTTATTTTCGAAAGAGATCAAAATATAAAGGTAAAAAAAAAAGCCGGATTGTTCATCCGGCTTAGAATCTAAAATCGAGAACGATATTAGTTTGCAGCTAATCGTCCCTGGATTTTTCGTGCTTCAACAAAAGCAGTTGAGCTTTCGTATTTTTCAATAATAGTTGTAACTGATTCAGAAGCCAGTTTAGTATCACCGGCTAATACTGCGGCATTCGCTGCTCTTAACAAATTAGCAGGGGTGGTACCCGCGTTAACATCCCAATTAGCTGCACGTTTGTACATGGCTGCTGCGCCTTTGTAGTCACCTGAATTTTCTAGTAATACTGCATGAAATGCAAGTGCATTCACACCCAGAATTCCTTTTGGTGCATCAAAATCTTTGATGTACGTAAGTGCGATATCAGGATTACCCATTTCAAGTTCACTGATAGCAGCGTAGTATCTTGCCATGTTAGCCGCGTTAGTACGGCTGTATGAGCCAATAATTGCTTCCAGACCAACACCTAAATTTGAGTTATCGCCTTTTAGTGCCGTTTCGTAATCAGCAGCAAGAAATGCTTCTTCAGAATGGCTTAAAAATGCTTGTGCTGCATTCTCTTGATTCGCACTATAATATGAATAACCAATTGCGCCGGCAATGATGACTAGAACTCCGATTGTAATTCCAATAATCGTAGGGGTGTGGTGTCTGATATAATTAACTGTGTTTGCATATCCTGTAACAAGAGCATCGTTTTCGAGTTGCTCTTTTGTCAATTTTTTAGCCATAGTCCGTTAGTTATTGAAAATATTTTATAAAAAGTTTGTAGCCTTAAAATTAAGACTTTTAGGCTTAATTAACTAATTGGTTTCAAGCAATTACACCATTTCTGAGAGTAAACGTATGATCACAACGTTGTGCAATATCTTTGTCATGAGTGACAAGTACAATCGTAAGATTTCTGGATGATCTAAGCTCAATTATCTGATCTATAAGATCATTTGTATTTTTTTCATCCAAATTTCCTGTGGGTTCATCTGCCAACAACACAGATGGATCGTTCATGAGTGCTCTTGCCATCGCTACTCGTTGTTGTTCGCCACCAGATAGCATTGATGGGCGATGATCCAGCCTATCGGACAATCCAAATTGGGACAAAAGCTGAGTAGCTTTACTGGTTACTTCCTTTGCGGTTAAATTTCGAATTAATGCAGGCATCATTACATTTTCGAGGGCTGAGAATTCGGGTAATAAATGATGAAACTGAAACACGAATCCGATTTCACGATTTCTGAACTTTGATAATTGTTCATCCGTAAATCCGGCAATATTCTGGTCATTAAAATAAACTTCTCCCGTACTGGGTTTGTCCAGACCACCCAAAACATGCATTAATGTACTTTTTCCGGATCCACTTGCGCCAACAATGGCCGTGATCGAGCCACTCCTTATTTCCAAATCCACACCTTTTAAAACCTCAACTGCAGCTGTGCCAGCCTTAGCAGGATAGTTTTTGGTAATATTTCTAGTGGAAAGAATTGTCATTACAAAGTGCTATTGTTAAACGAGGGGTATATTATGCTTTCAATATGGACACATTTACCACTAATAGTATCAATTTTTGCAGTTATTCCACAAATTCTGTTATCTCCATTTGCACTTTGATATTTTTGAGGCGTTGCTAGCATGAATCGACGTAATGCTGTGTCTTTATCCATTCCGATTACAGAATTAAAAGACCCGGTCATGCCGGCGTCAGTTATATATCCCATTCCACGTGGTAAAATTTTAGCGTCATTCGTAGGGATATGAGTATGTGTCCCTACCATAACGGATGCTTTTCCATCAATATGCCATCCAAATGCTACTTTTTCGGCAGTTGCTTCAGCATGGAAGTCAACAAATATTAGATTCGTTTCTTCGGTTATTTTTTCTAAGGCCCATTCTGCAGTTCGAAAAGGATCATCGATTGCGGGTAAAAAAGTACGTCCCTGCATATTCAGAACACCAATTTTCTTGTCAGTTCCTGGAATATCATACACTCCATATCCATATCCACTGGTTCCTTTTGGATAATTTAACGGGCGCAACAAATTTTTGTCAGTTTTCATGTACGGCAGGATTTTCCACTTGTCGAACGAATGATTCCCACCTGTAATTACATGAATCCCGAGGCTATAGAAATGTTTGGCAATCTCTTCGTTGATTCCCATGCCTTCGTGTGAATTTTCACCGTTGGCAATAATAAAATTGGGTTTGTATTTGGTTTTTAAGGCCGGCAGGAGGGTGTCAAGGATTTGAATTCCCGGGGTTCCGACAACATCAGCTATGAAAAGGACCGTAATAAGTTGAGACATAGAGTAAATAGTGGCGCAAGGGCAAAAATACGAATAAAAAAACGCTATTGAGGGTAGGAGAAGAACTATAACCTGTAATAGACAATGCGGGATTGGGCTTAATTGGGTTTAACTTCCACTGGACCGTTACCGGTGAGGCATGTTATTGCCAATCAAAGATACCTTCCCTAGGTTATTAGTAATTGTTAAAGTCTTAACCTATGTACCTCAATAGCGATTAACTATTACCAATATGCAAAATCTATCCATCAATTTCATCAATAAGTTGTCGAATTTTAGACTTTATTGCCTCGGCCTGGTCCTCAGAAATGCTTTGTGGATTGATATCATTTGTCTTACGTTGCTGCGCAAAGAGTTCCTCGGCTATGCTCAAACTGGCCAAGACCATAATAGTTTGTTCCGGATGAGTGCTTAGTTCTGTTTTGAATAGTCTGAAACGAGCATCTACAAACTCGGCGATTTGCTCCATGAGTTGTTCTTCGCCATCCAGAACTTTGAGGGGATATGAACGTCCTAAGATATTAACACGAATCGAATTCATGAGGTCTCCAGGATTTGATCAATGCGTTTAATATATGTGCTCAATTGATTTCTCAATGCGATCCGGTCGTTATCGGTGATTCCCTCTAGTGAGGACTCCGTTTTTGAGATCGATTTTTGTGCCAATTGTGACTCGAGATCTTCGATTTTGGATCGGAGAGCACCGTTTTCATGCTTCAGTTTATTACAAACTGATCGGAGTTCATCTAAAGATTGAACAATCTGATCATAGTATGTTACTTCTTCAGTTGGCACGTTTTAATTGATTAAGATCGGAGTGTGGCCTCGAACGATTTCTCGAGACGTTTGACTATCTTGCCTATAATACTATCGACATCCTTAATAGTCAATGTTTTCGATTCATCAATAAATTTTAATCTGAAAGCGATACTTTTTTTGCCAGAACCGATTGATTTACCCTCAAACAAGTCGAATACACGTACATTTTTGAGTAGTTGTTCACCAGTTTGACGAATTAATACCATTAAATCATCTGCATCAACTTGTTGGTCGACTACAATCGCAAGATCGAATTCCACACCGGGAAATTTAGGAACCGCACGATATTTTAATGCTTCAACATCTTCAGCTAATTTTTGAATCTTCGTTAATGAAATTTCAGCACAGAATAATTCAACATTTGTGTCGAAAATTTTCTTCTGATTTCCCGGAAGTACCATTAGTTCGCCGATAGATTCATCACCCGAATAATAAACCAATTTATCATCCGATTCTTTGGTCGTAGTAATTTTATCATCAATTCTCAGGTCCTTGAGCAATTGATCAAGAGCACCTTTTACATCAAAAACTGAGTATGCAGATGACTTTTGATTCCAGGATTCGATGCGTGTATTTCCACCACAACCCAAAAGTAGATTTGTCTCTTCTTTGATTCCTTTATGATAGGTACCGTTTTTAGATTTTTTGAAAACATTCCCAATTTCAAAAAATGAAACTCCATCAGCATCCCGGTTGAAATTGAATGCAGCGGCACGTATAAATCCGGGAGCCAGCGACGGACGCATTACTGCGGTATCAACCGAAAGTGGATTTTGTGTGTAAACCAGTTCGTTTTTAGTTGCAAATACCTCAGCTACCTGGACCGGAAGCAAGGAATTAGCATAAATTTCGCGATAACCCAGATTAACAACGATTTGACGTATACGTTCCTGAAAGTTTTCACGGAATGATAAAGCTTCAGGTCTTGAAAACTGGATGTATTCCAGATTCGGAATTTTATTGTAATCGTAGATTCTGGCAACTTCTTCGATCAGATCGATTTCAGTGGTAACATCCGGACGAAATGTAGGAACGACACAATCGATGATATCTCCACCATTTTTTTTCACATCAAATTCAAGGGATTTCAGAATTGATACTGCCTGATTTGCAGTAAATTCCATGCCAATTATTTTGTTGAGCCTTTGGAGACGGAGTTGAACTGTTTTTGGCTCTGTTTTAATTGGGTGCACATCCACATGACCAGATTCAATGGTTCCTCCGGTTAAATCAGCAATGATCTCGGCACATCTCATTGCGGCAGCATAGGTAATATTCGGATCGATCCCACGCTCAAATCGGTATGAAGAGTCGGTCTGTAATGTTACCGCTTTTGATGTTTTACGTACTCCTACAGGTTCGAAATAGGCACTTTCGAGGAAGACATTACGTGTTTCGTTTGAAATTTCGCTATTTAATCCCCCCATGATACCAGCAAGTGCTACTGGTTTGTCACCATCACATATAAATAATGATCCGGCCGGGATTTTTCGTTCGACTTCATCCAGGGTTTTAAAAGAAACAACTTTATCGAAACTCTGCACCACAATTTTTTTGCTCTCAATCAAGTCAAAATCAAAAGCATGAAGTGGTTGTCCCATTTCATGGAGCACAAAATTGGTGGCATCCACAATGTTGTTTATAGGTCGTAATCCAATATTTCTTAAACGCTGTTGTAGCCAATCAGGGGATTCTTTTACAGTTACATTTCGGATCAGAACTCCGACATAACGATGACATTTGTCCGTGTCAACAATCGAGACTGAAATATCATCCAGATCTGAAACGGTTTCTTTTTGAATCGATTTATAGGGCTTTTTAAGAGATTGATTCAATACGGCTGCTAAATCACGGGCAACACCAAGATGGCAACTTGCATCCGGACGATTGGGTGTGAGTCCAATTTCAAAAACGTAATCCACAGAAGTGTTTATTACTTTCGAAATGGGAGTACCTGCAGTAAAATGATCATCCAGAACCATAATTCCACTGTGATCTTCGCCAATAGCAAGTTCATCTTCGGCACAGATCATGCCTTCGGAAACTTCACCCCGAATTTTTGATTTTCGGATTACCAGATTGCTTCCATCCGGCAAAGTCAAAGGAAGAGTCGTACCGACGGTTGCTACTGCGACAGTTTGGCCCGCAGCCACATTCGGAGCCCCACAAACGATTTGGACGGTTTCGGAGCCCGTATTAACAGTACAAACGCTCAGTTTATCTGCATTCGGATGTTTTTCACTGGTCAGGATTTTTCCTACGACGACACCTTCGAGATCCGAACCGGTTTTGTAGATTTCTTCCACTTCGAGTCCTGTTAGCGTAAGGATTTCGGCAACCTCATCGGGTGATTCTTCAAAAGCCAGATAATCCTTAAGCCAGTTGTATGAAATTTTCATAAATCGATATAATAATTACTGAAATTGTTCCAGGAAACGAATGTCGTTATCGTAATAGATTCGAATATCATCGATGTCATAACGTAGTGATGCGATTCTCTCAACACCCATTCCTAATGCGAATCCGGAATAAACCTCCGGATCAATATCTACTGATTTTAACACGTTGGGGTGGACCATACCAGCACCCAGAATTTCGAGCCAACGGCCAGGTTTGCCTGGAGTTTCCCACCATATATCCATTTCAAGACTTGGTTCCGTAAATGGGAAAAATGAAGGACGCAGGCGATATTTAACTTTTCGATTAAATACCATTTCAGCCAACATCACCAACGTTTCTTTTAGCTCTGCAAAGTTGACATTCTTGTCGACATACAATGCCTCAACCTGATGAAACAGGAAGTATGATTTGTAGGTTACAGATTCATTTCGATAAACACGACCCGGCATGATGGACCTGATTGGAGGTCGCTGGCCAAGCATTTTTCGGATTTGAACCGGGGATGTGTGTGTTCTGAGTAGTAAATCCTTGCTGATATCATTCTCATCTTTGTTAATGTAGAATGTATCCTGCATGTCCCGCGCAGGATGTTCGGGTGGAAAATTGAGAGAGGTAAAATTATGGAAGTCGTCTTCGATTTCCGGACCTTCTGCTATGGAAAATCCTAAACGGAAGAATACTTTTTTAATTTCCTGAAGTGTAAGAGTCAGGGGATGAAATGATCCGTGCAGAAGGGGAGTCCCGGGGAGGGTTATGTCGTCATAAAGTGTTCGATTTTCGGTGGAATTGGATTCCAACGCTGTTTTGGCGTCGTCAAATTTCTGTTGGGCATCTATTTTAAGCTCATTTAGAAGTTTGCCAATTGGTCCACGTTCTTCTGGTGAGACCTTTCCGAGAATTGAGAAGAGTCCGGGGACGATACCTTTTTTTGATAAAAATTTCAGACGGTATTGTTCCAGCGATTCAGTGTCTGTTATCTGGAACTGCTCTATTTCAGACCTGATTTCTTGAGTTTTTTCCTTCATATCCCTATTCGTAAAATAAAAAAACCGGCAAGCACTAATGTACTTGCCGGTCAGAATACAGAAATTATTTGCTAATTGCTGTCTGAACTACGGCCTTGAAGGCTTCGGGTTCAAAAACAGCGAGATCAGCGAGAACCTTGCGGTTAATTTCCATGTTTTTGGATTTCATGGCTCCCATCAGCTGTGAGTAGGTTATATCCTGGAGGCGAGCTGCGGCATTGATACGTGCGATCCAGAGTTTTCTAAAATCTCTTTTTCTGACACGACGGTCACGGTATTGATAAAGCAGGGCTTTTTCTACCGTGTTTTTTGCTACAGTGTAAACTTTACTTCTCGCGCCCCAGTAACCTTTCGCAAGACCTAAAATCTTTTTGCGACGGCGACGGGAAGCCACATTGTTCGAGGAACGTGGCATTTTCAGTAAGTTAAAAGGTTAATGTTTCGAAGTTAAACTGGTTATAGATACGGAACGAGCATTTTAATATTTTTCTCTTCCGATGCTGAAACCAAAGTTGCTTTACGCAAATTTCGCTTACGCTTCTGTGATTTTTTAGTCAATATATGAGAGTGATACGCTTTCTTACGTTTTAAACGACCGGTTCCGGTCAATCTAACACGCTTCTTCGCCCCACTATTACTTTTGAATTTTGGCATAATCCTACTTCAGATTGTGAAAATTGGATAGACTCGTAAAATAAGCAAAAAGCTATTCACACACAATTGAAAAGTGTGTTCAAAACTTAAAAACTTGAAGGAATCCCGGTTATTTTATAGGGGCCAGAATGAGCGACATTCTTTTGCCTTCTAAAGTGGCTTTCTGCTCGACTTTTCCGAGATCATCTAAATCGTCGGTAAATCGTTTTAGCAAATCTTCACCATTCTGGCTATAAATGATATCACGGCCGCGAAATTGGACTGTAGCTTTAACTTTAGAGCCATCTTCAAGAAACTTTCGTGCATGTTTCACTTTGAAATCATAATCGTGATCGTCTGTATGTGGACGAAAACGCAGCTCTTTCAAGGTGACAATATGCTGTTTCTTCCGGGCTTCTTTTTCTTTCTTTTTCTTCTCGAATTGAAATTTGCCATAATCCATAATACGGCAAACCGGTGGTTCCGCATTAGGTGCAACTTCAACCAGATCAAGTTCGAAGGTTTCAGCCAGGCGTAATGCCTCAACGGAAGATGTGAGTACGTGCTCACCGTTTGGCTTTATAACTCTTACTTTTGGAGCCGTAATTTCGCCATTCATCCGTTCTCTTGGCTCTTCTTTATAAACTTTGAAACGCTTTCCGATAGTACAATTCTCCTATTTATTCAAATTTGGCGGGTTTTCCCGACTATTAATTTCAGTGCCAACTTTAGAAAGAAAATCTGAAAAATTCAAACTTCCCTGATCTCCGTGTCGGTGTCGACGTACAGAAACAGTTCCGCTGTTGGCTTCACGTTCACCGATTATTAACATATACGGAATTTTTCGCTTTTCTGCATCCCTGATCTTTGCTCCAATTTGGTCATTTCTGCGATCAACTTCCACGCGAACATCAATTTCTTTTAGTTCTTGCTCATAACTATCAGCTAATTCAACAAATTGATCTGATACAGGAATGATCATAACCTGGACCGGTGATAACCAAACCGGAAAATCTCCGGCAAAATGTTCAATCAAGATACTGGTAAATCTTTCCATAGATCCAAATGGAGCACGGTGTATGATTACAGGTCGGTGCTTTTGATTATCTGATCCAACAAAGGTTAAATCAAATCTCTCCGGCATTACGTAGTCTACTTGAATGGTACCTACTTGCCATTTACGACCCAATGCATCTTTGATTATGAAATCAATTTTCGGTCCGTAAAAACTGGCTTCACCCGGTGCAATTACATAATCGAGCTCTAATTCATCGGCAACTTCTTTGATTTCGCGCTGAGCACGTTCCCAATATTCAGAATCCCCACCATATTTTTCTACTTTTTCATCCCGAAATGATAGTCGGATGTCAACCTTCATATCGAATGTTTCAAAAACATACTTGGTCAGGTCGATGCAGTTCTTAATTTCATCTTTTA
>DLXM01000087.1 GCA_003448835.1 Bacteroidota bacterium
TCGAGTTGATAGTAGGTTTTTCCGTTGTTGAATTCGTCTTTGAGTCGATCACTGACTTTGAAGGTGTAGTCCGGATCTACGGTTACATACCCACGGTCGTATAGTTTGTGGATATCCGATCTCAAGAGGATTCCGTTTTGTATGTCATGATTTCCCGAATCCGAATACGGACGTATATGCGCAGCTTCCAAAACGGGTATGGAATGTTCACCGGATACAGCGCATTTTCCATATATCGATGTGATTTTCATCCGAAATCCACCTTGTCCTAGTCGTGGACGGGTCAATATCGGCTCACCATATTTGGCTGATTGATCTGTAACAGGAACCGAATTGAATAAGTCATCAAGTATTGGCATACGGAGCATCTCAGCTGTGTGCATACAATCGGAGTAGATCCGTTTACCGATTCCTTCTCGCATCGAATACCCCTTACCAACAACGATCTGATCTTTCCAGTCTTCGGGGGCATCAACCCAATATTCCGGTGGAAAGAAAACCGGATTCGTTATTACGATACATCCAATTTCATGATTCCAGTTTGGTAGAGTACTGTTGTTTCTCAGGGTGTAGGTTCCGATCCGTTCAAGCATCTGGGCGCGTGTTGATACTCCATTTTTGGTCCCGAAGGTGTCCCATGCATCAATAACACTCATGGGCTGATACATCAAAAACTGTCCAAATCCCACGATTTTTCCGGCATGTGCCTTCTTCAATTTGAAAAAGAAAAGCTCTCCCTCGGATAAATAACTGAAATTGGTATTCCCAAGCGGACGCCAAAAATTCACTTCATCCACATCAGGCTGTGACACCAACCACCGGTACCAATCATAATCTGTATTTGCCACAAAGATATTCATGAATTGAATTTAGTCAGTTTTGGATGAAATTCAAGGTTCCAACTCCCCGCTACCAACTTCTCATTCACTTATACTCTCTACTCACTGCTTCTACACAGATTTAGGAATGAAAGTGGTTGGGATTACTCTCAATATTGCTTTTCTTGTGATTTATTTACTAATTAGTTAACTTTTTGAAGCGTGATAAGGAAAATAATTGCCTACAAAGAAAATTTCATCAACTTTTTTAAAGCTCAAGATGATTCTGTTCAAGGAAAGATGAAAAAGATTACTGATTTTGAAGATCTTATCGTTGATACCTATGGTGAAAAAGGTACCGAAAAACGGGACAAATATGATGCAGATTCCCTCGCATTTCGATTAGGTGTTATGCTAAAGGAAGCTCGAAAAGAGGCAAATCTAACGCAAGAGCAACTTGCCGAAAGAACCGGAACTAAGAAGAGTTATATTTCAAGAATCGAAAGAGGGATGAGTGATATTCAGTTCTCAACTTACCATAAACTCATTGAAATAGGTCTAGGTAGACAGCTGAATATTGAAATTGCCTAATATGCAAAAAGCGCCCGATTATTCATCGCAACGCCTTCGTAACTGTTTTGACAAGTGGTCAATCAGAACTTGTTTCTTGCACAATAATAACTTCGTTTTAGGTAGTTATTATCGCAATTAAGTACTTGTCTACTCAATTAATCGAAGGGAATCTCAAAAACTCAAATGAAATCTTTATTCAACATTCTTTATGTCTCTGATTCAATCCAACTAAAGGATATTTCAACAGTGCGTGTACATCAGGAATAGGTACTACTAAATAATACTAGCTTCCGGTGAATACAGATTTTATTCGTTGAGCATCGAAACGGGTTCTTGGTGATCATAAATCACTTCATCATGTAGAACTAAAAGTTGTATCCCAAGTGCTTTTTCAAGTTTCGAAATGGTTTCAAGGGTAAGGTTTTCACGCCCTTTGACGATCTTATTCACTTGTTGTGGAGATACTTTCAGTTTATCTGCCAATTGAACTTGGGTCATTTTCCTGGATTTCAATGCGTCCAACACCATGAATGCTATCGCATTGGATTTCTTCAACCACGGTTTGTCATTCTTCCGCTGTTGTGCTTTTTTTTTCCAATTTGATTGTCCAACGACCAAATCATCTAAATTCGTTGAAGTGGTATTAATTTTATTCATAGTGAATGTCCAAAGTGATTATTGACCCAGTTTATCTTTTACGTATTCTTTAACCATGCTAAGTTTCGATAATTCTTTCTGCGTGTCAGTATGCTCATTCATGTTTTTGGTCAGTTTTATTGCACCGCCTGTAATTACATATTGACCAGTTCCAACCCCTATCGCATAGATTCTTAGGCATTTAGGTTTGTCAAGATTCTTCCCTTTTGAGAGTTGATAGACTTCTCTTGTTGGTTCAAAATTGTCAATAGGTTCAAAAAATTCATCTAGTGTTTCATTTGAATCTTCATTTTCAGCAATTTCATAAATTAATTCTTCAAAATCAACTTATAGGTTTATATCCATCTTTGGCGTTTGCTCATGTAAGCTTTAATAATAACCATTGATATGTAACTTTTTAAACCAAACTATCTAAGGTAATGTCACTGTATGTTCCAGTGAAACTAACCATTCCATTCCGTTTTAAGTATGTCTTTTTGGGTGAAATGCAATCAATACATATTCATAACTCCCCAAACCATTAATACACAAATTCCGGAACGAAAGTGGTTTGAGCATAATATTTTAAGGCTTTTCTTATTTCTGTATAGAGATCAACTATTATGTTGCCAAATAATATAATTCTAATTACTTTTAACGTTACTAACGCTTTGCGTAACCAATGATAAAATCATATGGATAAACTGCAAAATATACATCCTGGTGAGGTTCTGCAGGAAGAATTTCTCATCCCTCTCAATGTCACGGCTTATCGATTAGCTAAGGATACCCTTATCCCACAAACCCGAATTTCTGAAATTCTCAAGGGTCGAAGACGTATCACCGCCGATACTGCACTGCGTTTTTCTAAGTACTTCGGTACAAGTGCGCTTTTTTGGATCGGACTTCAAAATGATTTTGATCTTGAAGAGGAAAAGAATAGGATTGAGTCCGAGTTGACTTCGATTATCCCCCTCGACAGAAATCGTGAATCCATTAAATTTTAATTTCTGTTCGCTTGAATACTGATAAACCTGGAAACTTTGTACGACCTGCGTGTACACCATCCTGACAAAAAATTCTAAGCTTTGATTACGAAGTAAGATTTAGATATGCTACCCTATATCCAGAATTATACTTGTCATATTTTTAGGATCCATGCATAATGCCCTTTTGGAATGCAGTCAACAAGGAAAATGCATACTCAACATCAGAATCTATCCTTCTGGCCCATTCTTTAGCAATTGTTGATTTAGTGGCATCTTTCAGGTTGTTCTCCAGTATCTCAAAAACTCTTGCTGAAATTGCCTCCGACTTTAACAGATATATTCTCGCGTTTCGACCCAAAACTTCTGCGGCAATGAGTAATTGATCGAACGGTTCACGATCTAAAGTATCATAGTGCTTATCAACAATTTCATCCCAAGCCAGATCATAATAGTGTTGAATAATTTTTAATATATCTGGAAGATCATCCCCTCTATGTTCTGGTCGGTCACTCCAAGCAATTAACTTCAAAATTACCATGCCCGGCAACGGTGGGATATTGACGATCTTTTCATCAATTTCAATTTGTTCAGCTTCTTCCATCACTTCACGGAAGCCAAGTACATGCAAATCAGTGTACCGCTTATTGAAATTTACTATGTGATCTTTCTCAATTTCTCCAAAAGGAAGTACGTCAATCGCTACATTGAATTTAGCTGAGTAGAACCTCCATGGATTATCTACATTTTTAAATCCTTTTGTTTCCAATGCTACACTTATTTTTTCATATTCGTGGTTGCTTGAAACCATTACGGCAAAATCAATATCCTTGGTCCCTCTGGTTGGTTTGATTTCTTTCTTCAGCATAGCAAGTGAGATGGCACTAACACCAATCAGATAGTATGGGTGTGCCAACTCTTGCATAATTTCATCAATACAATTGAATGTCTCTTTGAAGTAGGGAATAGCTAATTCTTTATAAGTTTGGTTCGATGTATTCATTATAAATTATTTGAGCCGTTTCTTTATTTCGCTTTCCACCTTCCAGCATCAAGTCGGCATAAATTAATAAAGGCGGAGCCGTTTTTTCGTTCGTTTGTTCCCAGAACATTTCCAATACTTCGATTTCACCATATTTGTCTGGCATGAACTTGTAGTTTTTAATTAAGTCGATACGATTTTCTTTCGTGAATAGGATTAATTTCTCAGGCCGGAGGTAGTTCGTAAGGATATCTGCTGCGGGTTCTCCTCCCCAAACTGTTTTTTGATGATTCAGAGTAAGGAGCTTCCAATCGTTCTTTAGTGTATATCTCTCTTTTACCAACTTGGGACGTAAAACTGTGGCATACTCTGCTATCCATCTATCTAAAAGGGTCTTTCTGTTCTCCCATAAAATCATGTCTTTATTCAAGTGAATTAAAAAACCTGTTTGCTTTAATCCATCGATCACTTGTGGAATATTACCTAATCCTACACCAGTATTTTCTGCAATCTCCCGTTGTGTAAGATTAATAGCTTCTTTGTGCTGAAGCAGATAAAACAATACTTTAAGTCCTGTTTTAGTAAATGCTCTGTTCCCTTTATTATTGTCAACATCTAAAGGTTTCTGGGTATCTACAAATAAAAAAAGATTATCTCTTTTTAGGAAAATATTTCCATTAGCTTCAATATACGGGATACCTTTTTGTCGTAATTCTTCTTTGATTTTTGGAAAAATACGTTTGGCTAACACCAAAAAATGCTCGTTTCTGTGGAAATGTTCTTCAATCTGATGCAATTGATGAGTTCTTAACTCATGCTTTACATCAACGACATAAGTAAACTTTTGTCCATTAATAGTTAGTACTAATTTTCCATCTAATGGACCATTATCTTGCCATTTTATATCAATACCTGCGTTTTTTTCCAGGTTTTCCTGTGCAATATGTATTAATTCGTATTTCATATTTTTTATAATTTGTTCATAAATATACGATGTTCACGGCACGTGAACAAATATAATATGTGAACATGATATTGTTACTCATGGTGTATTTGAAGTTAATCACAACTCACAATCTAATCCCTTCAATAATCTCCCTTTCCCGGGATGCAGTTTCTGATCCTGCCCCCTCGGGTTCGGTGTGTCGCCTTGGTATCGGGGAATAACATGGCAATGAAAGTGGTGGAGGTTTAAAATTATATGCTGTATTTTTTTAGTTGAATTAATCAACTATTGGTTACAGAATGAGAGTTTATTAAATGTCATTGGATTCCATCAATATCGAGCAACTCCAAAAAATTTGTCATCTTTATGGCGTCGATAAGCTGTATGTTTTTGGATCTTTTGCATCCGGGACTCTCTCAGACGCTAGTGATATAGATCTTCTTGTTGAATTTCTTGATGGATCCCCAGATGGAGCATTTGATAGATTTACAGGTCTACAATTGGCACTGGAAGAATTTTTCAATCGTAAAGTTGATCTGTTAGTTAACAAACCCTTCCGAAACCCCATTTTTCAGAAAGAAATAGACCAATCTAAGGTGTTGGTGTATGCAGCTTAATGTCGATAAGTTGCTACTCGATGTTGTATCTGCATGTGAGGACATGTTGGCATTTCATGAAGGAATCACATTCGATGCTTTTTTGCAGGACAAAATGCTTCAACTCGCTACTGAAAGACAGTTTGAAATAATTGGAGAGGCAATCGCTCGATTAAGCAGGATAGATGATGTTAGACTTCAAAAAAACATCCCTGAATATAGAAATATTATCGGTTTTCGAAATGTCATTGCACATGGATATGATGTAATCGATCAGGCTGTTTTATGGGATTTTGCTGCACACAAAGTTCCGGATTTGCTGGTCAGAGTGAAATCATATAATTAACCAGGCTTTTTAATATTTCACCTGAAAAACGGACATTTTCTGGTGATTTTGATGATGTAAACAATTTTCTTACTAAAACAAGGGTAACATTAGGTAAAATAATGACTAAAACAAGGGTAAATCTTGAAATTTTCTTACAAAAACAAGGGTAATTTCAGAAATCAATTGACCATCCGGGTATATATCCCATAAAAGAGATCGGACCAGTTGGCTCCGTTGTCGGTCGATTTTAGCCAGTGTTGAGTGACTTCTAGAAAAAGTACGATTTTACTGAGTCCGACAATGGTACCATTTGGCTACTCACAGGTATTTAAAAGTTGAATATAATGATTGCAATGATTACATTGATTGCACATTAAAATTCAGAAGTATTATGGCTAGTATTACCATCCGAAACTTAGACGAAGAGATTAAAAATCGACTCCGGATTCGTGCCGCGCAAAATGGACGATCGATGGAGGAGGAATTGAGAGTGATTCTGCAGAATGTTGCTTTCAATGGGCAGTCAGAGGACAAGCAATTTAATATCACTCGAGAACCAGCGTCATCCTACAGAATTTCACCACCATCCGGACAACCAACCCAAACGGATTTTCAGGATAAATTTGGTAATAGAATTACCATCGACTTGGGCAAACGTTTTGGGAAGCCATGTATCAATAATTCAAGAATCGCTGTAGATGATGTTCTTGGATGGTTTGCGTCCGGAATGACTATGGATGATATCTTGGGAGACTTTCCGGAATTGACAAAGGAGCAAATTCAGTTAGCACTTTGTTATGCTGCAACACGTCTTTCAGTACATCAGATGAATCTTTAATTGATACACGCTCCTATGGATCATAAAAGAAGCATAAAACTTCCGAAAAGGTTATCGAGTGTACTGAGTTTGCTTCCTGAACAGGGAATGGGGTACCAGATTGTCGATATTCGACTCAAATCCGGTAAATGGATCACTCAAATACCGGTTTACAATAGTGAACTTCTTGTCATAGATGATATAGAGAATATTCTGTCTAAGGAAATTACAGCAGTACGCGTCCATGAGGATTCCATAACTTAATCTAAATCATTATCAAAATTGACCTTCATCATCCCTTTAAGCCCAAACCTCGAACCAAGTTTGTCATGATGTTAACGCTCTACACACCATGAATCCACTCCCGGAATAATCGCGCCCGAACGATTTTGGGAAAGCTATTTAACTGGTACTCCAAAAATTTGTATTTTCATTTACAATGGCAGAAAAAGCATATATAACACCTAATATTCTTAAATGGGCAAGAGAATCGGCAAAAATGTCCGAGGAAGTTGCGGCTGCCAAAGTTTCTGTGTCTGTTGAACGGTTATTAGAATGGGAAAATGGTATCAAACAACCAACAATTCGGCAAGCTCAAACACTGGCAAAAGCATACAAAAGACCCTTTGCGTTATTCTTTCTGCCTGATATACCTCGTGATTTTCAACCATTGCAGGACTTTAGGAAATCAGGTTCAATACAGCTGACAACATCTTCTGTATTTATAATCCGAGAGATTCAGCATAAACAACGCTGGATAAGCGAATTCAATGAAGAAAATCAGGAAACTAAATTGCCTTTTGTTGGTAAATTTTCGGTGAATGATGATCCTCAAACAGTTGCTTCGGACATTTTAAAGACGTTAAATATTAATCCATCCTCATATAAAACGAATAATCCAATCAAGGAATGGATTGACGCGGCTGAATCGAACGGAATATTTGTCTCAAGAACTAGTTTCATTCACTCACGTCTTAAACTTAATTCACGGGAAATACAGGGTTTCGCTATTTCTGATCCTTATGCGCCGTTTGTTTTTGTTAATTCAGACGACTGGAACGCACCCCAACTTTTCACTTTGGTACATGAACTTGCTCACATTTGGATTGCGGAAACAGGAATTTCAAATGAGGTTGAAACTGTTATTGAGAATAAGGATTCTTATCATCCAGTTGAGCTATTCTGCAATATGGTTGCCGCAAATTCTTTAATGCCACATGAGATGATGAGAAAGTTGGATTCATCATCATTCACGAGCTCAAATGAAGTTTTTCATACTGCTAAACAATTTGGTGTCAGCACTTTTGCATTGTTAGTAAGAGCGTTGAATCTTAATCTAATTTCTGTACCTGTTTATTATAAATTAAAAAAACAGGCTGAGCATGATTTTGCAGAGTATTTAATCAAAGAAGAGCAAAAAAAAGCCAGGCAAAAAGAAAAGGACAAAAAGGGTGGACCGGATTACTATTTACTTCAGTTGAATAGAAATGGTCGTTTGTTTACACAGACTGTATTGGATTCGTTTCGTGGTGGATATATTGAACCAACTTTAGCTAGTAATCTGTTAAATGTTCAAGTGACAAAATTTCAGAAGCTTGAGAATCAACTATATCGATGAGTAATGAAACAGTTAAATATTGTCTAGATGCAAATGTTCTTATACAAGCTTGGCAAAAATATTATAATCCAACATTCTGCCCCGATTATTGGAAAGTTTTGAACGAACTTGGTAATAAAGGCAGGATTTTTATCCCGGAAATGGTTTTTGAAGAAATAACAAGAACCGATGACGGATTATCAAGATGGTTGAAGTCAAGTTATATTCCGGTAGAAAAAATAACCGAGTCAGTTACAAAATGTTTGCTGGATATCTATTCAGCTAATCCCAACCATAAAACATTAGTTGACAATACAAGAGCACGTTCATTAGCCGACCCATGGATAATAGCGCACGCTTTGAACGAAAATGCAATAGTTGTAACCAAAGAAGAAAAAGTCACCGCTGCTAATGCAAAAAGAATCAAAATACCCAATGTTTGTGACAACATGGGAATTAAGTGGATTAATGATTTTCAGTTGATCACCGAGTTAGATGTTCAATTCAGTTGTACATTAAACTGAATTTATCAACGTTAATTGAACCCGATGCAAACTTTCATACATTATTTTCTGCACTTCGGGTTTCCGTTTTTTATTGCATACGGATTCTTTCGGAAGAATTGGGTGAAGGTGTATCTGATTTTGCTGGCTACGATGCTGGTGGATCTGGACCATCTGCTGGCGGATCCGATTTTTATGGCGGACCGATGTAGTATCAATTTTCATCCACTACACTCGTATTATGCGATGGTTGTCTATACCGCACTGCTATTTTTTCGAAGACCGTTCAACATTATCGGTATCGGACTCTTGTTCCACATGCTCACCGACTTTATAGATTGTTTGTTGATGTAGTCACCCTGAACGGAGTGTTGATCCGATTCTCCTGTTCTTGGACTACTTGAAGCCACTTCCAACACGTTAGGATTTAATTTTCTATAGTAAATAGTGGCGGCCTTTAATTTGGAAGTCCCTTTTTATGA
>DLXM01000351.1 GCA_003448835.1 Bacteroidota bacterium
TTTTTGATGATGCCGGTGGAGTGAACATCAATGAGTATGGTGCCTATCTTCAAGCTGGTAAGTCATTATTTGAAGATCGTTTGAGATTGAACGGATCAGTTCGATATGATAAAAATGAAAATTTCGACGGACAATTTAGTCCTCGCCTATCTTCAGTACTTACTGTTGCTGACGGACATAATTTCCGTGCTTCATATCAGACCGGTTTTCGAAACCCAACAACCCAGGGACAATACATTGATTTGAATGTAATTACAGCAAGATTACTTGGTGGTTTGCCACAGTTTGCTCAGAAATATGATATTACAAACAATACATATACACTGGAGTCTGTGCAACGATTTACAGATATGATTGTATCGAATCCACCTAATCCACAAAATCCCGCCAGTATCACCAATGCTTTGGGAGCAATTGGACAATTACAACGCTATAGTTCACATAATTCGGTTAAACCGGAGCAGGTGCAAGCTTATGAAGTAGGATATAAAGGTTTGATCAATGATAATTTGTTCATTGATGCAGCTTACTATTACAATAAGTTCAATGATTTCATCACTCAGATTCGAGTCCGTAGAGCTGCAGCACCTATTAACCTGAATCCAGCTGATCCGTCAACCTATTTGCCTGCGATCAATGCTGCTTCTTCGTTGCTGTCAGGTGATTTCAATAATACATTCCAGATCTATACAAACGCAGATACCGAAGTAGAAGCTCATGGTGCTGTACTTGGATTTGATTATAGTCTGCCACGAGGATTTAATGTCTCTGCAAACTATAACTGGAACAAGTTAATTACGGATCTCGGTGATTTTGTTAACGATTATAACACACCGGAGCATAAGATTAACCTTTCTTTCGGAAACAGACGTTTAACTGAAAATCTTGGTTTCAATGTTACATACAGATGGCAAGAAGAGTTTGAATGGGTAGCAAGTTTTGCCTCAGCAACCATTCCTTCCGTATCAATGATCGATGCTCAAGTAACCTATCGATTACCAAGTCTGAACAGTATAGTTAAAGTAGGTGGTTCAAACATCACTAATGAAGGTTACATCCTAAGTGCCGGTGGACCGAACATTGGCGCGATTTACTATATTTCGTTAACGTACGACAACGTCTTCAGAAGATAATTTTTAATAGATATATGTGGTTACAGAAGCCCGGGTGATTCGTCATTCGGGCTTTTGTTTTTAATGAAAACTTAAACGTATAGTCCGAGATTTCTTTTTATTTTAAAGCAACTTCCGAACCTTTTTATATGAAATTTACAGATAAGCTTAAAACCAAGGTCAAATCCGACTCAAGTGTACTTTGCGTTGGACTTGATCCGGATCCATCCAGAATCCCGGATTTTATTTTACATCGACATGATGACATCAACGATGCAATCTTGGATTTATGCACGATCGTTATTGATGAGTCATCCGATCACTGTGTTGCTTTCAAACCAAATCTGGCTTTTTTTGAAGCTTTGGGGACTAAGGGGATCGAAGTATTTGAAAAACTATGTGCATACATTCCCCAACAGCATATCATCATTGCAGACGCCAAAAGAGGGGATATCGGTAACACGGCATCGAAATACAGACAAGCTTTTTTTGATACCTGGAAGTGCGATTCTGTGACATTGTCACCTTTAATGGGTATTGAAACGATTACACCATTTTTAACGGACGAGCGTTTTGGTATTTTTGTACTGACCTTGACCTCAAATCCGGGTGCAACTGAATTTTTGATGCGCCCGTTCGAAGGATATGACATGATGGCTGAATTTATTGCAGACAAACTATCGAAATTGAATCAATCATTTCCGGGACATGCGGGAATGGTCGTAGGAGCAACACATACAGAAGTTCTGCCCAACATACTAAGACATTATCCTGATGCTACTTTATTGATTCCAGGTGTTGGTTCCCAGGGTGGTGACATACAAATATTGGCTGATGCGCTAAGAGGACACGCTGGTATCCCGTTAGTCAACGTGAGTCGGGGAATCATGTATGGTGCGGTTCCGGCAGCTACCGAAGAGTCTGAGTTAAGATCGAATATTCGTAATCGTGCGAAGTCATTTCAACAAAGTTTGCTTCCAATTACGAATAATTATCTCTCAAATGTAAATTGATTTTTCTATGACCCTTAAGCCTAAACCTGAAGTATTGATGTACACGGATGGAGCCTGCAGTGGGAATCCGGGTCCGGGTGGATGGGGTGTTTTACTTGAATGGAATGGTAAATCGAAAGAATTGTCCGGCGGCGAAGCTCAAACGACGAATAACCGGATGGAGATGAAGGCGATAATTGAGGGACTAAAAGCATTAAATAAGCCGTGCAAGGTAACAATTTGCAGTGATAGTGCGCTCATCATAAATGCATTTAAAGACAACTGGATTGATGGATGGATCAAACGAGGGTGGAGAAAAGCGGATAAAAAACCGGTAGAAAATCAGGATCTTTGGCAAGAAATGCTGAATGAAACAGATCGACACATCATTATCTGGAAAAAAGTCAAAGGACATTCAACTGATGCCAGAAATAATCGTGTTGATGAACTTGCTGTTGCTGAGTCTAAAAAGTTTATTGAATCCTGATTGGTTATCGCTGGACCTGAATTATTTTACTGGAGACTGTTGCCACGTATCCGGTACCGTTTTCAACATTCGTCACCACATCCGGCATGACGATTTCTTCTTCAAGAAGTCCGCTGTAGCTTGGCCAGTCTACCAAACCTGAACCAACTTGTACAAAAATCCGATTAATAATTATTCTGGAAGCTGGAACCCCAACTCTTCGTGTTAACAGCGACCGGGACTCAAAGGTGAATCGGTATGTTTGTGTATTATAATTTCTGTAAGCAGTATCGAGTACAGAAATCGACTCAAGATATTCATCTCCGATTCGACCTAAATCATCGATTACCTGTATATAGAAATTGATTCTAGCTACAACCAGCCTTCCTTCGTTTTGTCCATCTACATTTCCCCGTTGTAATGTATTATTGTATTCTATTATAGGATCCGGTAGAGGTGCTGTAGTTAAAACAGTCGCAGAACTGGTGCGCCCGTCGGGTGTCGTTGCGGTTAATTTATAAGGTTCTAAAGAAAATAAGGGTTCTGTTGTCCAATAATTCCAGAGGTAGGATGGTCCTCCGAAAGCAAACAACGAATCGTTTAATGTAATGACATCACCTGTAGATAGTCGTTCAAGCGTCACAATCGTTCCATTGGGTTCAGGATTCTCGTTAAACAGCCTATCGCCAATTGGCATGACACGCACCCACTGGGTGTCGGCATGGACGTCCAGGGCGCCATACATCGAAAACACGTATTTGGTATTTTCCTGAAGTGGTTCAAAGGTGTTATTACAACCGGAAATCAAAATGACGGTCAATACCGTGAGTAAAAGTTCTGGAAATCGTTTCATGGCTTATTTTGATTCAATTTTGAGTGAGAGATACGGCATAAATGGCATCTGCATGATTTTATTCTGAGTAAATACATCATAATAGAACATGTTACTCCAGTCATATGCGTTCAAAACTCCACCCTGGACATTCAGATTGACCATTTTGAGTTCAAATTTCTGCTGAACGGAGATATCCAGCCTGTGAAAATCGGGCAACCTGCCCCGAAAAGCACGATCCATAATTACCCGAGGAAGCCCGTGAGTGTCTTTCAAATCCGGAATTTCTTCGAAGTACTTGTGGAAGGTGTCGAATCCCATGGGTTGTGTAAATGGAAATCCGGACCCGTAGATGAAACTAATGTTGGCATTAAAATTTCCAATTTCAAGGCCGGTCTGGATGTTTACCTGATGACGTCTGTCTTGAGGTGGATGATATTCGGTTACAGGCTCTCCAAACCAGGTTGTAAAGTGGTCTTGCGCTGTTGTGTATTGTGTCCATGAGTAACCGTATCCAACTCCACCATAAAAATATCGATGATTAAAATTCAGACGCAGATCGGCACCATAGACTTCTCCATCGGCATAAGCCAGGTCGGTTGTAAATCGCGCCACACTGCTCCAGACAGATACAGGAACATTGTAGATTTTTTTATGATATCCTTCGGCGCTAAAATTAATATAATCTCCAATGGGTTGATGCCATCCCAGCATAAAATGTTCTGCGTACATGCGACGATTATCATCCGGTATTGGCATCCAGGCTGTAAATGCGGTTCCGGCATCTCTGAAGTCAGAAACACCAACAATTGGTTGCCGATAGATGCCCCACGCTGCATTTAATCGTTCATTTGGGAGTCCTCGGGGAGAATATGTAGCCTGAACGCGTGGCTCAAAACTCGGCTTTAGAAATCCCAGATACGTTGTGAAGGAAAAACCGGGATCAATCGAAAAGTTTTCAAAAATCGGGATATTCATCGATGAATATAGTCCGGTACTGATCATGGTTTCTTCACTCGCGTTTATCCCGGCGAAAAGATCTGCGATATCAAATCCGATTTCACGGAAATTCACGAACATTCCGTAATCGAGTCGAAACAGCTCAAAATTCTGAATGAAATTCACATCCACCTGAGATTTCAGGATGCTCGATTTTCTGCCTTTGGTATCATTACTACCAACAGAATTATCCATATATGAAATACCGACATTGATTTCGAAATATGAGAGACTTGATGACTGAGATACGCCGGCACATCGTCCACCAGTCACGAAGTTATTCCACTTATAAAATGCCCCGCTGTTGTAGTCCAGCTGACCTCGATCATACGTCCGTAACATGTGTGCTGAGCAATTGAAACCCTGTTCACTGATATTGCTGTATTTGATTAACTGCGAGTTGAACAATAGGGGTTGTTTCTCCTGAAGGTAGAGTCCGCTGGATTGTTCGATCAAGGATCCACGTGCGGATACAAAAAAGGAGCTTTCCCCTTCTTTGATGGGACTTTCGTAATACAGTGACGATAAATACGGACTAATCGAAGCTGACCATTTTCGATCATACAAACTACCATTTTTCAGACGGACATCCATTACCGAAGAAGTTCTACTACTGTATCGTGGACCAAATCCACCGGCGTATAAATCGGCTTTAGAAACGACTTCTTCCGGAAAAATGGAGAAAAAACCTATGATATGAAACGGTTGGTAGACCAGAGATCCATCCATCAATACCATATTTTCGGACGGCAGTCCACCACGAATGAATAATTGTCCGCCACGGTCACCAGTCACGACTACCCCCGGTTGTGTGGTCAGATAACCCATAAGATCAGCGCTACCTGCAGGTGTGGGTGTTTTTTTGAAATCTTCGGTGCGGATGGTGAATTGTCCGGGACGTTGAACATCAATTTGTTTGTTCCCTTGAATGACCACTTCGTTTAGGTTTTGACTGGTAGGATTGAGTCGGACATTTATTAGGATGTTTTGGGACGCCCCTCCAATAGTAAGTGTATCGGTAAAATTTTCATATCCGATATATCGAATATTGAGTGTGTATGTACCCTGAGTCAAATTTCTGTATTCATAGACTCCGTTCATATCGGAGGTTGAAATGATTTCTTTGGTAGAGTTGACTTGTTTTAAAACGGCGTTAGCATACTCAAGAGGTCTACCGGTCTGGTAGTCACTGATCAATCCACGTAGGGTGTAAGAAGATACTTGCTGCGCCTGGGTGAGTGGTGAAAAAGTGAAGAGAAAAAGTATGAATAAGAAATGATGCCGGGCTATCTGCTTTGTCATCTTATTGTTAGGGATATTCTTTGTGATCGGATTTTGGAGTTCTAACGTATTACGGGAGGATAAGTTAAGGACAATTTTAAGCCAATCATTTTAATAGTTGTATCAATAAAAAAACGGTAACGTATCGAAGTGCAAAGAAAAAGTAAATGACCTTTCAATACGTCCAGATAAAATAAAAGGGTAACGCTGTTTTTACAACGTTACCCTATAGAGTTTTCATTTGATGTTCAGATCGTGTTAATGATCCGGTTCGTCAACTATTAAAGTGCTGTAGCGATTACAAGAGCTACAACAGAAATCAATTTCAGCAAGATATTCAATGATGGACCGGATGTATCCTTGAGAGGATCACCTACGGTGTCACCAACAACAGCTGCTTTGTGCGGCTCAGAACCTTTGTAGTACATTTGTCCATCGATTTCAACACCTGCTTCGAACATTTTTTTGGCATTGTCCCATGCTCCACCGGCGTTAGCTTGGAAGATCGCCATAAGAACACCAGAAACTGTTACACCGGCAAGGAGTCCACCAAGGGCTTCTTTACCGAACATAGGTGCGAAGCCGATAATAACCGGTACAGACACCGCGAGGAGTCCCGGTAGGACCATTTCACGGATAGCTGATTTTGTTGAAATCTCAACACATTTGCCGTATTCAGCAGATCCTTCAGCAGCACGGAATGTATCTTGATCGGCTTGTGACCATGTATTCATTTCAGTGCCGTCGTTTTTCTTCATAACAGCAAGAGCTGCTTTAAGCGCAGGGATCTCTGCAAACTGGCGACGAACTTCCTGGATCATTGCCATAGCAGCGCGACCTACTGCACCCATTGACATTGCTGAGAACACCNNTCCTGCCATTACATTAGCTTTTGACAAATCAATGCTGGAGATTTGAGCAGCAGTCATATAAGCACCGAAAAGCGCAAGGGCAGTAAGTGCAGCTGATCCAATTGCGAAACCTTTACCGATAGCAGCAGTTGTGTTACCAACAGCATCAAGACGGTCGGTTCGCTGACGAACTTCTTTTGGAAGCTCTGACATTTCTGCGATTCCACCAGCGTTATCCGAAATTGGACCATAAGCATCAACTGCAAGCTGAATACCTGTGTTAGCAAGCATACCCACAGCAGCGATCGCGATACCGTAGAGTCCACCAAAGCTGAAAGACCCGATAATTGCGAATGCAATGATCAAAATTGGGATACCGGTTGACATCATACCAACTTGAAGTCCGGCAATGATGTTGGTTGCGGATCCGGTGAGGGACTGCTGTGCAATATTCATAACCGGTGTTTTACCATAACCGGTGTAGTACTCAGTAACCATCCCGATCAAAACACCAGAAACAAGTCCGATGATGGTTGCCCAGAAGATTCCGACTGAAGTAATAGTTCTTTCAACACCATACAATGCGTCGGTGTAGGTCCATGATTCAGGAAGAATAGAAGTAATCAAGAAATAAAATGCAACCAGCATGATACCAGCTGATCCAAATTCGCCAATGTTCAACGCTTTTTGTGGATCACCGCCTTCTTTTACTTTAACAAAGAAAGTACCGATAATCGAAATAATGATTCCGGATGCAGCAAGGAACAATGGAAGTAATACCCCGGCAAGTGGATTTCCACTGAATTCGGGAAGACTCATGAACACAGCACCGAGAACCATCGCAGCGATGATTGATCCGACGAATGATTCAAAAAGGTCAGCGCCCATACCGGCAACGTCACCTANNGTATAAATACCTCCACCAACACGAGCGAAAAGAGCGATAGAAGAAGCACCGAAAGAGAAACCGGTAATAACTGTGATTACCTGATTTACATTCGCTTGAGTTTCAGTACCAAAAATGTGTGAATAAGCGATAAACAGAATACTAAGTCCAAGTACACCGAGTCCAACTACAGCAAGACCCATAACAGATCCACCGGTAAAAGCAACTTCAAGAGCTTTACCGAGGCTATGACGAGCTGCGTTAGCTGTACGAACGTTGGCTTTGGTAGCAACTTTCATACCGATAAATCCGGCAAGACCAGAACACAAAGCACCCATTACGAATGAGAGAGCAACAAGCGGGGATGAATTTTCGGTCAGATTGCCTTGAATTCCGAGTAGGATGGCAACCAGGATTACGAATATAGCCAGAACCTTATATTCAGCGCGAAGAAATGCCATAGCACCTTCAGCAATGAAACCGGCAATTTTTGCCATTTTTTCGGTTCCAACTTCTTGTTTTGCTACCCACGCAGATTTGATGTAGGTAAATAGCAGAGCAACAACGCCTGCTGCTGGAATCAGATAAATCAGATTTTCCATTATGATTGTAGTTGGTTTATTGTTTGATGCATTAGTTGTATGTATTCATAGCCTTGACAATACCTTCGCGTATAAAACAAAGAGCAGCATCATGAGCTTTGTCGATACCCTCGGCTATAATTTCTTGTTCGTCATCGTTGAATGGTGACAATACGTAATCGGCTTGATGACCCCGGGAGAAATCATTACCAACTCCGAATCGGAGTCTTGGGAATTGATTTGATCCAAAGATGTCAATAATACTGGAAAGGCCGTTATGACCTCCGGCGCTACCTTGTTGTTTAATTCGGATCTTTCCAGGTGGTAAATTTACATCATCAGTACACACCAAACATTCTGACAATGGAATATCGAAATATTTTAGGGCTTTAGAAACAGCCAATCCACTGTTGTTCATATAGGTTGTTGGTGTAATAAGAATAGCCTGACGACCTTTGTGACGCGCTTCAGCGACAAAAAACGGCCCCTTACCGGGTTTTAGTTTAACTGAGAGCGTATCTGCTATATGGTATATAATGTCGAACCCGACATTATGTCGGGTTCCCATATACTCGTCGCCAATATTTCCCAGTCCTACAATAAGAGGCATAAGAGATTGTTTTGAGAAAAAGTTTTATGCTTTTTCTTCGGATGTTGCTTCTGCGGCAGCTGCTGCTTCAGCCTCTTCTTCTTCAGTAAACTCTTCAAGTTTAGCTTTTCCACCTTTTGGTGGACGAATTACCAAAATTGTTCTCTCAGGTGACATCAACGGTTGAATTCCACCCAACTTGAGGCTACGAATTTTGAGATTGTGACCAATTTTCAACTTGCTGATATCAAGTGTAAGCTCAGCAGGTAAATCTTTAGGAAGAGCCTGAACCATGATCTTACGCAAAGATTGATACAATCTACCACCTTCAATAACACCAGGTGAAGTACCTTTAAGGCGGATTGGAATGGTTACTGTAACAGGAGTCTTTGGATCTAATGCCAAAAAGTCGACATGTAGAATCTGGTCATTTATAGGATGGAATTGTGTGTTTTTCAAAAACACATCAATCGTTTTACCATCTTCTACTTCGAGTTTGATAAACTGAAGATTTTTAACACTCAGTACTTTCTCAATAGCAAGTCGTGGTACACTCACGTGAATGTTCTTCTCCAATTTTGGTCCGTAAACTACGGCCGGAATCAAATCATTAGAACGTAATTCAGCAACATCGCCACCTTCAATGGTACGTGCAATTGCTTTAATTTCTACAATATTAGGCTTTTCCATGGTTTTGCAAATATAGGTTAATCATCAAAAAGGGTGCTGATCGAATCGTCTGTATAAATACGTCGAATCGAATCAGCGAAAATTTCAGCCACACTCAACACCTTCAATTTTGAAGATGGCTTTTTCAGTGGGACCGTATCGGTTACAAGCATCAAATCTATTGGCGAATCTTCAATTCGCTGAAATGCCGGTCCGGATAAAATTGGATGTGAACAAGCTGCAATAATATTTCTGGCACCTCGTTCGCGTAATGCAGTCGCTGCATTTGTAATCGTACCCGCTGTATCTATGAGATCATCAACCAACAAGATGTTCTTGTCCTGAATCTCTCCAATGATATTCATCACTTCGGCCACATTCTGTTGTGGACGTCTTTTGTCAACAAATGCAAGTCCGGCACCTAATCGCTTCGCGTATGAACGTGCCATCTTTAAACTACCTACATCCGGTGCTACTACAACCAGATTATCCATCGGATTTTCTTTGAAATATTCGATGAAAATACTACTGGCGTATAAATGATCTAATGGGATGTCAAAAAATCCTTGAATCTGCGGTGCATGAAGATCCATTGTTAACACACGATCTGCTCCGGCCGTGGTTAAAATATTCGCAAGTAATTTGGAAGCAATCGACACCCGTGGTTGATCTTTTCGATCTTGTCGGGCATATCCAAAATACGGAATCACCGCTGTTACCCGATATGCTGATGCTCTCTTAGCTGCATCAATCATCAATAACAATTCTACAATATTTTCACTGGGTGGTGGCGTTGATTGTACAATAAAAACATCGGCACCACGAATACTCTGTTGATATTTAACGTAGATTTCACCATCAGAAAAAGCTTTGATCGTAACCTCACCCAACGTCGTACCATACTTCTCGGCAATAGCTCTTGCAAGGGCTATGTTACTGCGTCCCGCGAAAATTGCAAGAGGTTGTTCCAAAAGCTTGTAAAGGGTTAGGGATTAAAAAAAAGGATGTGTCAGATGAGACATCCTTTTCTGATTGTTAGATCGATGTTGCCCGGGGAGGACTCGAACCCCCACATACGGTACCAAAAACCGCTGTCCTGCCTTTAGACGACCGGGCATTGTCATTTTTTGTGACAGACACCAAAGTTATTAACATTACACGGATAAGTCAACCCCTAACAGTATTTTTAAATATAAAACATTCTTCACATGCCAACTTGTTACAATAGTGTTTAAGCTGATATACATAACCCGGACCGTGCATAGCCGGGATGTGGGTTATACCAGCCTTTAGGAATGGTTTTTTTATTGGATGGGGAGCGTTGAACCCGACCTGGAACCAGTAATTTTTTGAAAATTGAATGAGATCCTGACGACCTAAAAGTTCACCCAAAACTGAAATCGCCGGCATCAACGTTATTTGTACTAAAATTGAACGGCGTTGTTGACCACAATACTTGTTGGATGAAAATATTTGGACGAGTTCTAACCCTGAGCTTAACGCAAATTTTTTGAACGAAGTGTTTTTCAGATCGAATAATAGATTTGCTGCATGTTTAAGGCGAATTGGGGGACGATTTCCGGGGTGGCTACCACTGAAATCCCATGATTTACCGGTACCTGATGTTGAACGCTGATCAAGTTGTGAAAAGCGTGTCATTTCATCAATTATTTCTTTTACGTTACTTTGGTTTGTTATTTCCCAGATATTTTGACCCAATTCGACCATGTTTTCCCGGTTTTTGGGAATTCCGAGACCATCGCACCAACTCAGAAACACCATGCGGACCCAAGCCTCGGATAAAGGCAAATGTGGATCATAAAACTTTTTTATCTGGTATATTTTCTGCTGAAAATACTGTTCTGACGCTATTTTAAGTTGTTTTTGAAGTACATCCGGATGGATATCGGCTATGAAACTGTGGCAGGTGAGTTCTGATTTTTGATGAATTTTTCTAATTACATCAATCATTTTATCCGGGATTTGCTCTCTTACTGACACGGTGGGTGCATAGGTTCCATCAGCACGTAGCACGGGTTTATTACCAGACTCATCCAGGACAATGTGAAGAATTACTTTGTTGTAATTTATATCTGTTTGGTGGTTATGAGCATACCAGTCTGCACAACGCAAATGGAGTTCGATATCTCCATGTAATTTTATTGATCCGATTTTGATGGAAGCATTTGAAAAATCTGGACCATCACCTGAATTTAAATTACCCGGACGCAGAATTTCTACGAGCTGCCCCTCGGACGTCGTGAGTTGGTCAAATTCATGGGAATACATTTCCCATATCTTGTGAAAAAGATCTTCACGCATAACCATTTAATTGGTTGCATATATAACGAAATACAGGAAACGCCGTTATTTTTGCAGCGTATTCATATCATCCATATTCAACGAAAAGTTTGTCGTTGCTTCGTATAAATCTGGAATGTTTTTTTTGAAAGTACGAGCTACATCATCTGCTCTATGTGAAGAAAATTCTTTCACATGGTGAGCTCCTTTTTTGAATGCTACACGATTTTCTTTACCTGTTTTTGGTGATAACAACATACCGACAACGATTCCTCCAAAGAATGCCCTTGTATATGTAATCAAATAACCCAATGTTTTGCCAGTCATATCTGATACTCCGAATTAATAGTAGTGT
Organism: Bacteroidota bacterium; assembly: GCA_003448835.1. Lineage (GTDB taxonomy): Bacteria > Bacteroidota > Rhodothermia > Balneolales > HLUCCA01 > UBA11400. The sequence continues at coordinate 11,915 of DLXM01000351.1, forward strand.
CTTTAGTGTCTAAAATAATGCCAAATCAAGCCGAAAAAATTGATGAAATATTACACCTTCGTATAATTTACAACTTCTTGATATCATTAACGCAGGAACCTGCTTTTTAGGGTGCAAAATCCAAAGATTTATTCAAAAAAATTAAATGGTATATTTTGTTAATTGTTAGTATTATTGGTTACTAATACTATAATTATGGTTAAAAGAACCAAATTCTTATTATCGCTGATCTGCTCAGTCATTTTCCTGACTGCTGCTACCACTACGTATCAACTTGAATTTAAAGTCGAAGAAGGACTAAATCTCAACGAAATCGTAGCCAAATGGAATGTTTCCTCACTCGATGGTATCAAGGAATTTGAACTCGAGCGAAAAATGAATTCCAGCAGCTGGGTATTAATTCATAAGGTTACAGAAAACATTATAGCTAGTGGTAAAAAAGAGTACGAGTTCATCGACAATGATGTGTACAAAAATGGTGAAACTCAGGCTGTAGCCGAATACAGATTACGAGTCCGACATTCCGATAATACCACTGCAGAATTTACTTCACAAGTTTCTTACTCTACCTCTGCCGTTCGAAGAACCTGGGGTAGTATCAAGTCTATGTTCCAATAATCATGTCCGATTCTGTGATCAGCGAGTATATTATGCAATCTGGTCAACTCAACAGGGCATTGAAACGCTTATCAATGCAAATCGTTGAGGATTTAAAAGGGAACAACGATATTTTAGTTCTTGGTCTGAATACCCGTGGATTCGCTACAGCTCAGGCATTTACATCTCTGCTCGAGGGTTCGCTCAAAATCAAAATCAATTGTTTTCCACTGGATGCACATAATTCGGATCCATTAAGTAAGCAGGTTTCTGACCATATCAGTGCTGATACCTATGTTTTACTGGTTGATGATGTACTTTTCAGTGGCTCAACGATGATGAATGCAATACGAAAAGTTCTGGATTCAAATAATCCCAAAATCCTCAGGGTTGCGGTCATCATCGATCGTGGTCACCGTAGATTTCCTGTCCAACCCGATTTTGTCGGGCTAAATTCGCCAACTAAGTTCCAGGAACATATTGAAGTCGAATTTAATGCTGAAGGAGCTCCATCCAAGGTTGTTTTAACGGAATATTGATTCCATTTTATATCGTTCCAACGATAATTTATCTCAAACTCTCTTAATTTATTTCTGACATGACTAAAAGACTATTTCTACTATTATTTATTTCGTCCTTTCTTTCGACCTCAAATATTTATGCTTTTGATGATCTTTTTAATGATGATGTTCAAGTAGCTGCTGGTTATTCTGTTATTGAGCAAGCACACAAAGTTGTCGCAGAGCCGGGTTTTAATGTCGCAGATCTAAACTCAAACTATGCACCTGCCGATATCTTTGGTGCAACGGCAAACACCGATACTGCACAGTTGAACTCCTTCATTGCACCTGCAGACACTATTGTTGAGACGTTGGATTCTGTAGCCACTCAGTCGGGCATCATTGTCGTACAGTTAAACGCAAACATTGCTCCTGCCGATACTGTCGGTGCTGCGGCTGACACGGTTGTTGCACCTTGGCAGTTAGGTGGATGGGCGACGCTGAATGGGACACAGGCATCATTCAGAAATTGGTCCCAGGGTGGGGTAAACAATATCGCTGGTACCAGTACCGCACGATTTACAGCCGAGTACAAAATGGAGCGTCATATTTTTGATCATGCAACGAATTTAAAGTATGGCAAAGCACGTATTGAAGGTGCTGAATATCGAAAAACTGATGACGAATTTCGTATTAGAAATCAGTATCGATATTTGTTGGATGATCCACGTTATTCATTGATTGCGCAGTTTAATTTTAACACACAATTTGATAAGGGCTTCGACAAAGAGTATGTGACCGTGATTTCGAAATTCATGGCACCGGGATATTTCATTGAAACTGTGGGTTTTGCTTTTAATCCGGGTTCAGGTTATCAATTCGACATGGGTATTTCGCTGAAGCAGACAATTGTTTCTGATACTACGCTTTCGGTGCGATATGGACTAAAACCGGGTGAAACGATTAAAAATGAGGGTGGTATTTCGTTGGGGATGAAGGTTGAGCAGGATATTGCTACGAATGTGAGTTTGATGTCGCAGGTGGAAACATTTACGAATTATTTGAAACCCGTTAGCAGTACTACCTTGCTTTTTACGAATGAAATTGTGGGTAAAATTAATAGCTTTTTGTCTGCGAATCTTCAATTGGCGTTGGCTTATGATGACAATATTACCACAGAACTTCAGGTCAAGCAGGTGATATCAATCGGATTTAATTACAGATTTTTGTAGATGCGTTCTATTGGGTTGACCGATTTTATCAGACGGATCGTTCTTGATGGGTAAATTTTTTGTATTGATTTATTAGGCAAATTATGTCCGAAAACTCCGCTTTTAAGCTTCTTGGTGAGCATATAACTGAACTGAGCTCATGGTTGGATTCGTTTCCGAAGGGAATGGTTCGGCCGGGGGGAGAAAAGGAGGAGCTGGATCGCGCGGGGCAGGTGTTGGGTGAGTTGGTTGAGCGTTTGAAGGGTAATTATCCGTTTCAAAGTGGAATATATGCCGGTCAGATGCTCAAGCCACCTCATGAAGTTGCCTGGGCGGCGTATGCTTTGGCGTCGCTGATCAATCCGAATAACCATGCGTTGGATGGTGGTCCGCCGACTTCTGAGATGGAGAAGGAAGTGATTCCGGTTTTGGCGGAGATGATTGGGTTTGTAAATCCGGTTCTGGGGCATTTGACCAGTAGTGGGACGATTGCGAATCTGGAGGCGCTTTGGGTGTCGAGGCAGGTGTCACCGGATAAGGCGGTGGGCTTTTCGGGGCAGGCTCATTATACCCATTCACGAATGTGTGAAGTATTGGGAATTAAGAGTATTGAAATCCCGGTGGATGATTTCGGAAACTGGGACCTGGAGTTTTTAGAGCATCATGCCGGGGCTATTGGTACTGTTGTTGTCACAATGGGGACTACTGGAATTGGGCGAGTTGAACCCTTGCATAAAATTTTGCCAATCTGTCAGAAACATGGTATTCGCATCCATCTGGATGCTGCTTATGGAGGGTATTTTAATTTACTGGCACGAAGCGGTGATATTGATTCCAGTGCATGGAAGTTAATTGCTCAGGCAGATAGCCTGGTTGTGGATCCTCACAAACATGGTCTGCAACCTTATGGATGTGGATGTGTAATTTTTAAAGATCCGTCAGTTGGACGATTTTATAAACACGATTCTCCATATACGTACTTTTCTTCGGACGATCTTCATCTGGGGGAGATCAGTCTGGAATGTTCACGAGCAGGTGCAGCTGCCGCAGCGTTGTGGGCTACAATTCAAGTTTTTGATCTGAATCCGGGTGGACGCATGGAAGCTATGATGCGGGTTTGCCGAAATGCTGCAACTCAATTCGCAGATGAAATCCAGATAAAGGGAAATTTTCTGATTCTCGAAAATCCACAGCTGGATATTGTTGTCTATGCACCGATTATTGGTGGTAACAGCACTTTATTGGCTGAGGAATCTACCGCTAATTCGGTCGAAAGTGGTAATTTTCATCAGAAAAACCGCTCAAAAACATCTGAAATCAATAAAAACTCGGAAAAGATTTTCAAATTGGGGATGGATGCCGGAAAAGAAGGGGTTTATGTAAGTTTGTACAAAATCAAATCTTCTCAATTAAAATCAATTTATCCGGATCTTGAAGTCGATTCTGAAACGGTTACGGTGCTACGAAGCGTCTTTATGAAACCAATTGACACGGAAATGGTATCAACTTTGGTGGATAGATTGAACCAATTTGCGGCTTCATCCACATAAAAAAAGCGCCATCCTTTTGAGGGGACAGCGCTTCTGAATTGTTAATTCGCCAAATTACACGTCGAATTTAATACCTTGTGCCAGAGGTAATTCATTGCTCCAGTTAATGGTATTCGTCTGTCGACGCATGTAGATTTTCCAGGCATCTGAACCGGATTCGCGTCCGCCACCGGTCTCTTTTTCGCCACCAAAAGCGCCACCGATTTCAGCACCACTGGTGCCAATATTAACGTTGGCAATACCACAATCTGAGCCAAAATGACTCAGGAATTGTTCAGCTTCACGCATATTTAAAGTGAAAATCGCAGAGCTGAGTCCTTGAACAACTCCATTGTGATATGCGAGTGCTTCAGAATATTCCTTGTAGCGGATCAGGTATAAAATCGGAGCGAAGGTTTCATCCTGCACAATTTGATAGTGGTTTTCTGCAATACAAATTGCGGGACGGACAAAAGTGCCGCTATCGTAATCGCCACCACTTAATACTTCACCACCATAAACAACTTCTCCACCTGCTTCTTTAAGGGAAGTCAACGCATTCTGCATGTTTTTAACAGCATCTTTGTCGATTAATGGACCAACCAAAGTGCCTTCTTTCAATGGATCTCCAATTCGGATGTTTTTGTAGATGCTCACCAAACGATCTTTGATCTGATCGAAAATAGAGTCGTGAACAATCAATCTTCGGGTGGAAGTACATCGTTGTCCGGCTGTTCCAACTGCACCAAAAACGGTAGCACGGATTGCCATTTCGATATCGGCGTTTGGAGTTATAATAATTGCATTATTTCCACCAAGTTCGAGTAGTGACCTCCCCAATCGGCCCGCTACCACCTGTGCGACCTGTTTCCCCATTCGGATAGATCCCGTCGCCGAAATCAACGGCACGCGATGATCACTCGTCATCCACTCACCCACCGTTCTGTCGCCATTGATCATACAGAAAATCCCCTCAGGTAGATCATTCTTACGCAACACATCCTGAATGATATTCTGACACGCAACCGCACACAGCGGAGTTTTCTCAGACGGCTTCCATATAATCGTATCACCACAAACCGCAGCCAACATTGCATTCCAGCTCCAAACCGCAACCGGGAAGTTAAAAGCTGAAATCACACCAACTGCGCCCAACGGATGATATTGCTCATACATCCTGTGGTTTGGTCGCTCAGAATGCATAGTCAGTCCGTATAACTGGCGCGAAAGTCCGACTGCAAAATCACAAATGTCGATCATTTCCTGAACTTCACCAAGACCTTCTTGCAGAATTTTACCCATTTCAAGCGAAACAAGTCGTCCAAGATCGTCTTTGTTTGCACGTAATGCATCACCAATTTGACGGACGATTTCACCTCGCTGTGGCGCCGGCATCATTCTCCAGGTAGCAAATGCGGCTGTTGAAGTTGTTACGACCTGCTCATATTCATTTTTAGTCGTGGAATAAACTGAGCCAATAAGCTTATTGTCGATTGGCGAATAAGAATCGAGTTTTGTCGCATTTTTTGTCGAAAAAGTCGATGTTCCGGTAGAAGTGCCATCATTTTCTGCACTAATCCCGAGGCGTTTTAGGAAATCCATAAATAATTGTCCGATTTTGAATTGAATAGAATTAATATCACATCCTAAAGATACTGTGTTAGCCTGAAATAATCAGGACTAAAAATTGCTGAATACCCACCCAATATTCTAAAACGTTATTGCATTCTGAGCGATGGCTGGCTGATGTTACCAAACCAGTAGATGTGGACGACCATTGGTGGTTGTAATTTGAGTGTTGAGTACACTAAAAATGGAACCTGGCAACCATTTCCAGATTTGGGAAATTTCGTCTGTTGGTTTGTTTTTCAGCCCTGAGAAACTCAGCCCGAAGCTCCTCCGGATATTCGATATATAACTTTTGCCAGGATCGCTGAACCTGATACCATCCCGTAATAAACAGCTCGTTTTTAGAGTAAAATGGCAAGCTAATGGTTACAACCGGACCAATTTGTGTGGTGATCTGTTGTCCGGTACCAATGCGGGTAATGCGAGTCAACGAACCGTTTTGTTCGGTTTCCAGTTGGACCGTAGCCCGCTGCAGGAAATCAAATTTCCGGAAATATCTGAGTCCGGAGGAAATACTAAACTCCCCGAATTTTTTAACTAAAACGCCTTGAAAATCATACGTGATAAGCGTGTCAATTGGTGTCTCCTGAAATGTCTCCCAGTATAACTTGCCTATACGCAACTCACTTCGGGATGCATCCAGTTCAAATGACCAATCTGGAGCAAAATCATATTCAAGTTCCGATAAAAATGATAACTCACGGGCCGACTGATCAGTTTTGGGTCGACCGGGGAGTTCGTAATCTTCGACCGTGTAGTTAGCACGGACAATAATTGATTGCCGCCATGAAAAATACTCATTTGGTTGCCAGGTGAGATCAGGAATTAACCTGAGCGATCTGCGCCAATTGTTCTCGATACTTCGTTCAGCATAGATATAAACATAATGAAATGCTTCTCCGGCCAGCACAATTGAACTGGAAAACTCATCCGAAAATTTAATGTCGTTTCGCAACCTGAATAAAAACGCGAATTCATCCCGGTTGTCTTTGTTAATATCAGGGGTATCATAACGTAGTATGCTCGAAGACAGATCGATGCCAAAACTGTACGATGGTGTGACTCTGATCTGATTGTTAGTAAATAATTCAAATCTACTTTGAGTGAAATTCGAATTTTCCAGGATTTCGGTACGTCGCCTGACCTGGTCCTGGGGCAATCCCTCAGTATTGATCAGTCTGGACTCTCTGACTTGAGCAGACCAAGTGAATCCGGCATTCATATTAAATCTGCGGCTCGGATAACTAATTGTAGTAGTCAGATCAACCAGTTGTCGTAAACTTCGGGAATCGAACAGCACCGCATCAGGATCATCTTCTAAGGGTGAGTTCAATATTTTTCGAACGTTATTTAGTCCTGTAATGTCGATATTTGCCCTGAAATTCCTCGCAATCGGAAAGTCCAACGACATCGATGCAAATGTCGTATCAGTATCGATTGACTCCATGAAATTATTTTCAGAACGGTTTAATAAGCTTGTTGCCTGGTAGCTGTCTCTTCTGGAGTTGCCATACCAAACTTCAGAACGCATGTTGAGCATATCTTCATGAGAATACATGGCTTTCGATCCGAATCTTGTGGTTATAAATCGACGTGGATCGATGTATGAAACCTCTGCATTCGCGAGGGGATCTAATCGGGTGTCACCAAACGTCAATGGATCCAGATCTGTTTTTAATGCCCAAGAAAACCCTTGATCCAGTCTGTCACTTCGTTGATCACTCATAAATCCTATTGCCGGATTAATGACCCCAATATTTTCCAATCGATATGCCAGTCCAATTAGTCCCTGATCCTGACGAAGTCCTGTGTTCGTAAACGTGAATGTTTTGGCATTTCCGGTAATGGCCAATTTGTCAGTCAAAGCATATCGAAGTGCAAGTGAGGCATCGTGTTCTTTCTGGACATTTTGTGGTTGTTCGTTGAACAAAAAGTATCTGGAACTGTTTCGATTGAGAAGCTGGAAATTTAAATCCCGGAATTGATAGTTAACATCTGCATTGATACGCATTTGAACAACGTCCAATTGACGATAAAATGACGATTGACCAGTTAGAATTTGGGCAGTTGAGTCCATTGAAAATGACATCCACATCAAAAAAGCAGAGAAAATCAGAACAATATGGTGGATTCTTACTTGCATGTTGGGTCTCAAAACTTGGTCAAGTTTCGAGTATAGATACGGGTTTATTTCGTTTATTCATCATTTTTTGGGATGCCGTAAATTAAATTAATGTTAGGACAAATCAATCTGTTCAATTTCACCGAATTCCTTATTACATTGCATAAACCGATATGAGATGATTTAATCGTTTTATATCCCGGACCTCGAAATATAATAACTGTGCCATATAAGCTGAGTAAAAACCAAATTACAACATATAGGAAGTTAGCACAGCGCAAATACAGGGATAAGTTTGGACTCTATCTTGCGGAGGGTCTTAGAGTGGTATCGCAATTGATTGAGGGTGATCGTGTCAAAATTGAGGCGATAATTGTAACGGATACACAACATGTTGATGGATTACATCCCGGTAATGTACCCGTTCTGGTCGCGGATGCATCTGATTTCAAAAGTTTGAGTGATACGCAACAGTCTCAGGGTATCATCGCAGTTTGTCGAAAGGATGTCGATGCATCAACAGAAGAACTTATCGCATTAGAATCGGGCGTAATTGTGGCATTAGACCGGCTTCAGGATCCCGGGAATCTGGGGACGATCATTCGTTCAGCTACATGGTTTGGCGCATCTGCACTGATTTTGGGTTCCGGTTCAGTCGAGTATTATAATCCTAAAGTTGTACGAAGTACCGCCGGGGCTATTGATGTTCTGCCGCATATAGAAGCTGAATTAGTGCCTGTATTGAGAAATTTTTCAAAAAATGGTTGGAGAATCTGCGCTTTGGATGTTGGCCCGGGCGCAATTGACATTAATAAGGCAGAATTTGGTTCAAAAACGATCATCATAGTTGGAAATGAAGGGTCTGGGTTGACCGACGAAGTGGCATCAGAAGATTACGACAGAGTTTTTATTCGCGGTCGGCAGGAACATGTTGAAAGTTTGAATGCAGGTGTCGCGGTTTCAATTTGTTTGTATCGATTTCAAGTTGGGGGAATGTTGAAGTAAAGTAGATCATATTCGTTCTTAAAATTATAAAGCACAGGAGCAATTCATTATGGCTAGAAAGAAAAGAAAAATCTTTGTTTTGGATACATCAGTGATTCTTCATGATTTTGATTCGATTTATAATTTTGAAGAACATGATGTGGCTATACCGGTTACTGTGTTGGAGGAAGTCGATCAATTTAAAAAGGGAAATACAATCAATAATTTCCATGCCCGTGAGTTTATCCGAAACATGGATAAACTTTCGCATACAGATTTGATGCAAAACTGGATTCCGCTGAATGGATCAACTCATGGTAAATTGAAGGTTTTAGTGGATGAAGAGTCCGAGCCTGATGCAATGAAAATGTTTGGTGGGATGAAAAATGATCATCGCATCTTAAATGCAACGATGAAATTATCTCAGCTCGAGGCAAAAAGAAGTGTTGTTTTAGTCACGAAGGATATTAATCTGAGGCTAAAAGCCAGGGCTATGAATTTGTATGCCGAGGACTACGAAACCGGCAAAATCAAGGATGTAGATCATCTTTATTCGGGTAAATCAGAAATAATTGTCTCAGATTCTTCAATTATTGATAAGATTTATACCGACGGGTTTGTGGCCGTTGATGAAGTACTGGATTTTAAACCACTATGTAACCAGTATTTCATTTTAAAATGTGATTCAAATTCTGCTTTGGGATTTTATAATCCGCGTGAAAACCGAATCGAAAGGGTGACTAAGGATCAGAGTTACGGCATTAAACCACGAAATGCTGAGCAGACTTTTGCACTGCACGCAATTATGAATACTGATATTCAATTGGTAAGTATCAGTGGATCTGCAGGAACCGGTAAAACACTTCTGGCATTGGCTGGAGCACTTGAACAACGACGTGAGTACAGACAGATCTACCTGGCACGCCCCATCGTCCCACTCAGTAATAAAGATATTGGATTCCTTCCCGGTGACATCAAATCAAAAATTAATCCGTATATGCAGCCGTTGTGGGATAATCTGAGTTTTATCAAAAATCAGTACTCTGAAAAGGACAAAGAGTTTAAAAAAATTGATGAGTTAGTGGAGCAGGAAAAACTTCATATCGTGCCACTGGCTTACATTCGTGGACGAAGTATTTCAAACATTATTTTTATCGTTGATGAAGCTCAAAACCTGACACCGCACGAAATCAAGACGATCATAACCAGAGCCGGAGAAAACACAAAAATCATTTTTACCGGGGATGTATTTCAAATCGATACTCCCTATCTGGACTCGCAAAGTAACGGACTATCTTACCTGATTGATCGGGTGAAGGATAATCCACTTTATGCTCATATAACGCTGGAAAAAGGCGAAAGATCCGATTTGGCGAATCTTGGAAGCAAACTATTGTAAAAATAGTGGATCAGCGCATATTTACGACTTCAACCCGATTGATTGCTTTACCCAGGAATCTTTCTGCAAGGATTTGAAACCGTTGTGGTTTATCACTTACATAACATTCAAATTTCCCACCATTCTGGTTGGGATTTATCATGTGGTTATTTTCGAGATGCTCTTTCGCAGATAATGCGATTGCATCCGCTGAATCAATGATTATGGTACCCGGATTATCAATTACCTGAGCTATCGTATCTTTGAATAATGGATAATGAGTACACCCTAATATCAGAGAATCTAATGGCTTCTGTTTGAAATCCTCCAGATAAATTTCAACAGTACGTTTGGCAACATCATTATCGGTCCATCCTTCTTCTGCCAATGGTACTAAAAGGGGACAAGCTTTAGAAAAGACACTAATATT
>DLXM01000083.1 GCA_003448835.1 Bacteroidota bacterium
ATCGTTGTACTGGTAACTCATACCAAAGTCAGCCGTAAGAGCATGACCTTCCATGGTGTTTGTAGCAAAATTAAAGTATTGGTTCGTACTATATGATGCAGACTGTTGCCATGAACTTGATGCGTATCCGCCTAAAGCAGCAGCTGAGATTGTTCTGGCAGTTTTTTGTCCATACCACTGGTCATCGTTACCGGTCATGATATCAGCAGATACTTCAGAACGGAATTGAAGGGTTGGATGAAGCTGATAAGCTAAATAACCGGTTCCGGTAGAACGCATTGTTGTCACGTTATACTTGGAATTTGCTGCATGGAGCAAACCATTTGCATACACGGTCTCATTGTTGTATTCAAGAGAAGGCACATAATTTGGAAGTGCATCTTCTTCTGGATAAAAGATAGGTGATATCGGAGGTAACGCAATCAACTGAATTGGAGTTGAGAATGCGTTATCATTCGATACACGTTCATGGAAAGATCGTCCGGCAGAAATATTCATACCCATACTGATACGATCATTAGCTTTGTGATCTAATTTAATACGAGTTGAAATTCTCTGGAAGCGATCTTTTATCAAAATACCATCTTGATCACTAAGGTGCCCACTTACAAAAAAAGTAGTACGATCGTTACCACCGGAAGCGGACAAGTCATGTGAGTACATACCGGCATCCTGAAATGCTGCATCTACCCAATTGGTATTAACGGCACACTGCTCGAGTGATTGTAAACAACCTCTCCAGTTGGTGTACTGTGACATATAATCCAGTTCACCATCCCAATAGTTCTGATAAACAGTGCCTGAACCTAGTATTGCATCAGTATTTGCTGCTGCTTGTCGTGAGTACTCAACATACTCCTTAGCATTTAGCATTTCTACTTTGTTTGTTGGTTCACTGGTACCGAACTGATAAGTATAGTTGAAGTTAGTCCGACCTGAGCGTCCACTTTTTGTAGTAATCAGAACAACACCATTGGCAGCTCTGGATCCGTAGATAGCGGCAGCTGATGCATCCTTGAGAACCTGAATGGACTCAACATCGTTAAAGTTAAACTGTGACAATGGATTCGTTTGAGCAGAACTCAAAGAGAAATCATCCATAACGATCGGTACACCATCAACGACATATAGTGGTTGATTACTGGCAGATACAGAGGATGAACCACGGACACGCATTTGAATACCTTGTCCAAGTTTACCGTTGTTCTGTTGAATATGCACACCGGCCAGACGGCCTTGCATTGCATTTTCAATCGTGTTAACCGGTGCAAATTGAATTTCTTCACCACGGACTGAAGCAATAGCCCCTGTTACTTCGCGACGAGAAACTTCACCGTATCCCAAAACAACAACTTGATCCAAACCGACGACATCGGCTTCAAGTTGAATGTCTAGAGAAACATCCGCATTGGTAATATTTACTGATTGGGTAACCCGTTTGTAACCGATGTATGTGGTTACGAGTTGGTAGGAACCCGGTGAAAGATTAATAGAATAGCGACCATTGACGTCAGTTACTGACCCTCTGTTGAGAGAAGGTACAGCCACGTTAACACCAATGAGAGCTTCTCCGGAGGAAGCATCTGTTACACGGCCGGACAGAGTAAAGCCCTGTGCAAATACTTCACCAACCGTAAAGCACATTAATGCCAACAGAATGGTATAGATTTTCCTTTTCATATTGTATTGTTTTAGTTCTTAATTGATCGACACAATTAGTATCTCTAATCACACCTCATTTGTAGTTGTCTTAAGACTTGAGACACCCTACAAAATTATAGCTCCCATACAATACCTAATAGAATGGACTCTTACAAGTATTTTCGTGCATTTTTATGTCCTAAGTCATGAAAAATTGACGTTATATATACGTTGGAAAAGCGGTTTTAATAGATAGACTATACAAAAAACGATAAAAATACGTAAATATTCGTAGTTGGCATATAAGTTCTGAACGTCATCAAATTGTAAAATTGGTGTAAAAAAAATGTTAATTAGATATTGCATTTCGCCTAAAACTTCCTCACATTAACCACACATCACAATTTAAAAGGTGAAGTAACAACGATAAATCAACGAATATGTCGCCAAATCCAGGTAGGTAGGTCAATTTGAGGTGTAATTTACAGTCAAGATAGTAAGCTTATTTATTTAAGATTTGAGACATATTAATATCTAGAAACAATAATTGAGGTCACTTTATGGTCAAAAAACTGCTTATAGCAGTACTTTTCGCTATGCTGGCTATTCCTGCAGCATTGTCTGCACAGACTGGTTCTGTAACAGGAAAAGTAACAGATGGTGCGAACGGTACTGAATTAACAGGTGCCAATGTCTTCATACAGCAACTACAACTAGGTGCTGTCACTGATTTGGAGGGTAACTACTCCATCCCTAACGTTCCAGCCGGAACATACCAAGTACGCGTAACTTTCGTAGGCTACTTACCATACTCAACTTCTGTCACTGTAACAAGTGGACAAGCTGCGGTATTGAATGTAACTATGCAAGCTGAGTTGTTCGACTTGGATGATTTGGTAGTAACAGCTTTCGGTATTAACCGGGAGGAAAAATCTGTCGGATATTCAATCCAACAGGTTGATGGTGGACAACTTGCGTCAATCGACCAAGGTAACATCGTCGGTGCTCTTGCAGGTAAAGTTGCAGGTGTACAGGTAATTGGTTCAGCCGGTGCTAACATCGGTGGTTCAGAAAAAATTCGTATTCGTGGTACAAACGGTCTTTCAGACGGTCAGCCACTTTTCGTAATTGACGGAACACCAGTTAGTAATAGCACATTCTCATCATCTGGTGGGGGTCGTGACTATGGTAACTTAATTTCTGACTTAAACCTTCAAGATGTTGCTTCTGTAACTGTACTTAAAGGTGCTGCTGCTGCAGCTCTTTATGGTAACCGGGCTTCTGATGGGGTTATCATTATTAATACTAAGACAGGTACCAGATCAGCTGCCGGTGGATCTAATTTCCGTATTGATTTCAGCAACAGTACACATTTTGACAATGTTTACATACTTCCTGACTATCAAAATGAATACGGTGGTGGATATACCCAAGCCTGGATTCCAGTTGTAGATCCACGTGATGGTCAAACATATAATCGTTTGAACTATGCTGCGGATGAGAGCTGGGGACCAAAAATGGATGGTACATTATATCGTCCGTGGTATTCCTGGTTTGATAATGACTTTGATGGTGATGGCGTTAGTGATTACGGTAAAACAATTCCGCTTTCACCTCAAGAAGACAACGTTCGCGAGTTCTTCGAACAAGGTGTGAGAGTTGCCAATAACTTGTCTGTCAGTGGTGGTACTGCTACTTCTGCATTCAGACTCGGGGTTGGTAACAGTATGCAAAGTGGTGTTATGCCAAATTCAAATTTAGATCGTGCAAACGTATCATTTAATGGTTCTTTGAGCCACAATGATCGATTTACCTCATCTATCTCGTTCAACTACACCAATACTAAAGGTGAAGGTCGTCCTGCTCAAGGTTATAGCCCTGTTCAAGGTAACCCAATGCAATCATTTAATCAGTGGTTCCAGCGTCAGTTGAGCATGAAAGAACTTAAAAACTATCGTGCTGCTGATGGAACTTTGGGATCATGGAACATTCGTTCTCCTTCCGATTTGCGTCCATTATATTGGGATTCACCATTCTTCAGTGTTTACGAAAACGTTGCAACTGATGATCGTAATCGTGTTTTTGGTAATTTTGCTCTTAGCTATGTACTTACCGATAACTTGCAAGTTACTGGTAAGATTCACCTCGATACTTATGATCTGGTTATCTCTGACCGTATCGCAACTGGTGGTCTTGAGCAAGATTGGTTTAGAACTGCTCAATACACTAACCGTGAGATGAACTACGAATTAGGACTTCAATATTCTAAAGATTTTGAAGATTTCTCATTCAATGGTTTTGCAGGTACTAACTACCGTATCGAAAAATACAACTCTGCAATTATGTCAACCGTAGGTGGACTTTCTTCAGAGAACTACTTTAACATCGCTGCTTCTATTGACAGACCTTCTGTAAGTAATTACATGCGTGATAAAGAAGTTGGTAGTGTATATGGTACTATGACACTTGGTTTTAGAGATCTTGTTTATTTGGATCTTACTGGTCGTAATGACTGGTCATCAGCATTGCCTGATGACAATAACTCATACTTCTATTATGGTGCTTCTACTAGTTTAGTGTTTACTGAGCTAGGTTTCTTCCGTGATCAGAATGTACTGAGTTTTGGTAAAATACGTGCTTCTATCGCTCAAGTAGGTGCAGATGTTGGACCTTACAACATTTATTCAAGTTGGGGATCAGGAACTTCATACAGTAACCTTCCTGCTCAAACTTTACCTAACTCGATTAATAATGCTGACTTGAGAGCTGCTGTATCATCAGACTATGAATTAGGTCTTGATTTGAGATTCCTTGAAGGTAAAATCAGAACTGACATTACCTACTACCAGTCTATTAAAGAAGATGAAATTCTTTCTTTGACAGTACCTGGATCAAGTGGTTTCACAACAGCTATTGTTAACGCTGGTAAGTTCACAACTAAAGGTTGGGAATTCCAACTTGCCGGTACACCAATTGAAAACCGTGACTTCTCTCTTGATTTTGCATTAAACTGGGCTGCAAGTGATTCACGTGTTGATAAACTTGCTGAAGGTTTAACTGCTCGTCAGTTAGAAGGAGCATCCTTTGGACTTGCATTGTTCGCTCGTGAGGGTGAAGAATGGGGTAAAGCAGTGACTACTGGTAGTTATGGTGGATATTTGATCCATGATAATGGTCAGCGAATTGTTGGTACCAATGGTCAATATGCTCGTCAATCAAACAAAGACCTGGGAAGTATTCTTCCTGATTGGACTGGTGGATTCCGTACTGATCTACGTTATAAAAACTTCGGATTCAGTGCATTCCTCGAATTCCAAAAAGGTGGTCAATTCTACTCTATCTCCAAAATGTTTGGCGCATACTCAGGTATGACCAAAGAAACTACTTCAGCTAACTTGCTTGGTAATCCACAACGTGACCCAGTACTTACAAGTGCCGGACAATCCGTTTCAACTGTATTACTTGCAAATGCTGCACCTAATTCAGGTGGTGTATATGTTTCTGGTGTTAATGCCAACGGTGAGCCTGTTGAGTACTTGACAGATTCTTATACATATTGGGGTAACCTCTTCTTGAATAAAGAAGCCTGGTTATTTGATGCTTCTTACGTTAAACTGAAAGAAATCAAACTTACCTACAATATTCCTACAGAGTCACTATCAAGAACTCCGTTCAAACGAGCCAGCGTATCCTTGGATATGTACAATGTACTTCTCCTTTATGCTTCAACAGAAGGTGTTGATCCGTCTATCATTCAAAATGGTACTGCAGGATTCTCATTCTGGGAAGGTGGGGGACTACCTGGAACCCGTTCAATCGGATTTAACATCAATGTTGGACTTTAAACCGAACGGGGTACGAATATGAACACAATTCAAAGAAAAACTATGAAGCTTAAAACAAGCTCAAAAGCCTTAGCCGTACTACTCGCATTCGTGATGGTAAGTTGCGACTTTGGTGATATTAACGTAGATCCGAATGCACCATCCGTGGTGAAAACAGATCTGTTAATTACGAATACACTTCGTTCAGTAAGTGATGTAGTAGGTGGATCTGCTTTGTCAGGTGCTATCCTAACACAACAAATTGCTGAAACGCAGTATGATGATGCTTCACGTTACTCAACAACGACGTTCGATTTTAACGGTTGGTATACAGGTCCATTGATGGATCTTCAAACCATTATAAATCTGAATACGGATGAAGCAACAGCAGCTGACGCCCTAACAGGTGGATCTAATGCTAATCAAATTGCTTACGCTCGTATTATGAAGGTATACTTCTTTAGTATGCTTACCGATCGATGGGGGATGATTCCTTACTCAGCCGCGCTGCAAGGAACTGGTAACCTTCGTCCTTCATATGATACTCAGGAAGCAATTTACACCGACATGATCAACGAGCTTAAAGCTGCAGTTGCTCAAATTGACGGTGGTGCTGGTATCCGTGGTGATTTTATTCTTAATGGTAACATGGCACGCTGGGCTCAGTTTGCTAATTCATTAAGAATGAAACTTGCTATGCGTATTGCAGATCGTAATGCTTCACTTGCTTCTTCAGAGTTCGCAAGTGCTGTAAGTGCGGGTGCAATCACAGCAGACATTATGTATCCATATTTGGCTGAAGGCGCAAACCAGAATCCTTGGTATGGCCGTTTTGAAACCAGAACGGATTATGCAATATCCGATATTTTGGCTGACTATATGCTTCCATTGAATGATTATCGTGTTGTACGATATGCTGATCCTACTCCGAACAAGAGTAATGGTGATGGTGTAACAACATTCGACGAAGTTGTAGGAATGCCATACAGTCATCCGAATCCAGGTGGAATTGAGAATGCTGATATTTCATTCCCTGGAATAGCTATCCGTGCTCAAAATGCTCCGCTACCGATCATTACAGTTGCTGAAGTTCACTTTTTTATGGCAGAAGCTGTAGAAAGAGGATTCATCTCAGGTAGTGCTGCTGATCATTATCGTTCAGCTATTGAAGCGTCCTGGAGACAGTGGAATGTATATGATGCTGCAAACTTTGATGCTTTCATGGCAACAGACGCAGTAACATATTCATCAGCTAACTGGAAAGAAAAAATCGGTATGCAAAAATGGGTTGCGCTTTATCCAAACGGACTCGAGGCATGGGCTGAGTGGAGACGTTTAGATTGGCCACAACTCACACCACATGAATTGGCTTTAAACCCAAGTGGTTTAATTCCGGTTCGTCACTCATATCCAACTACTGAAGTTCAATTGAATAAAGAGAACTACGATGCAGCTGTTGCATCACAGGGTGCTGATAATGGTGATACCAAATTGTGGTGGGATGTGAATTAATTCACCCATGGGAAATTTTCCCCACAAGATCAGTTAACAACTAAACCTGTTTACTGATTGACCTCAAAGCTAACCCTTGCCGGTAACCCGGTGAGGGTTAGTTTTTTTATATCTCATCCAATCTTGTACGCTCTTCATTCTCCGGTGATTTGAACTCACGTACCGTTAAACCAGTTAATTGTTTGAATTGTGTTGATAAATGTTGAACACTCGAATAGCCCATTTTCCAGGCAATTTCACTCAGGGTTAATTCATCGTAGGTTATTAACTCTTTTACCCGTTCAACTTTAAGCTTTAAGAAGTATTTTTCGACCGTATCCCCGGTAACTTCTGAAAATGTCCGACTAATCTGCTGGTAATTCAATTTTAGGTCTTCCGCAAGCATTACTGAAATCTTGAATTGATGTTCTCCATTTTCTAATCTCTCCAATAAACGGATCATGGCTGCCTTAATCTGAGCAACCAATTGCTCATCTTTATCATAAATCAATTCAAATCCAACCTCACGAAGTTGCCAATCAAGGCGATCTTTGTTGATTTCAAAGTCATCTTGTTCTACGTTTACTTCACCTAGTTTTAGATTTGATATCGTTAAACCATTTTTAGTCAGAATCCTGTCAACAGTCTGTATACATCTATCACAGACCATATTTTTGATGTGTAATTTAGCCATAGAACATAATCTTGAACATTTAAAACGGCATTTTGTACTTTAAATATATAATAATTCAGGTATTATATATGCAACTCATAATAACGCTGAACGATATGGTTATTGTAATTAATCTCCAAAAGATAGTCATACTTTACTTTGTTTGAATTACTTTTTGAGATATCAACAATTTGCAAAAATGAGTTATTCACAAATTAGAATTTAATAATGTTGATTTTACTGAATATATGACGTACTTTCTAAAAGTTATTAACAATGTACTTAGTACTTATCAACAGGTCTGCGATGTCAAATTGGCGTTCATTGGTGCTCAAAATAACGATTGTTTTAGTGATAGCTGTCGTCGTTCTAACTGGATGACTGCTCAGAGTATCACAAAAAAACAGCATCATTTATTAAATTATTACTCACGCATAATTCTTATATTTTGACGTGAATAGAATCCTACGGAAATATCAAGCCGCATTCTCGTTATTTATAACGCTGCTAATGCTCACCTCAATGGTGTTAGGTAGTGGACTATGTCCCTCAATGATTCAGAACAGCGTATCTGATAGTACTACCGATTGTTGTCCGTCCAATGATTCAAAACATGACTTCCCGTCTTATTCATCAACCTACGATTCTTGTGATTGTTGTGGTTGTGGATTCATGCAAGAATCATCTCAAACTACTAGTGAACTTGCTGTAATTGGTTCGACTCAGACATGTGTTGAAGCCACTATAAAATATACTATTACTCATATAGTAGAAATTAGAACTACAATTCCTCCAAACAGTTCACATCGCTCGTTATCCGAAATCTCTCCTCCAATTCATTTATTGAACCAGGTTTTTTTGAATTAGTTGTCACCTTTTTTGTCTCCGATTTAATGTAGTCGGATTCTTATAAAAATTGCGACTCAATACTACTTAGTATTTTCTAATTCATCAGTTCAATGACTCATAACATCGTTAGATTTTTTCTCGAAAATAAACTCATTGCAGTTTTATTACTGGGATTATTAATTTCATGGGGATTAATTACATCACCTTTTCGTTGGGATACACCATTTCCAACAGACCCTGTATCTGTTGATGCTATCCCGGATATAGGCGACAATCAACAAATCGTCTTTACTGAGTGGCCCGGACGATCCCCTCAGGATATTGATGATCAGATAACCTATCCATTAACTACCTCATTACTTGGAATTCCAGGTGTAAAAACGATCCGAAGTACATCTATGTTCGGATTTTCAAGTATCTATGTCATATTTGAAGAGGATGTTGAGTTCTACTGGAGTCGGGCCAGAATAATTGAAAAATTAAATTCATTACCCACCGGATTACTACCGGCTGATGCTAAACCCGGATTAGGTCCGGATGCGACTGCATTAGGACAAGTTTTCTGGTACACACTCGAAGGTAGAGATGAAAAAGGGAATCCAGCTGGCGGTTGGGATCCACATGAACTTAGGTCCATACAGGATTTTTATGTGAAATATGGACTATCAGCTGTTACCGGGGTTTCAGAAGTAGCAAGTATTGGTGGATACGTTCGGGAATATCAGATCGATATTGATCCAAATTCATTGATCAGATATGAAATCGCGCTTTCTGATGTTGTAAAAGCTGTCAGAGAGAGTAATCTGGATGTTGGTGCTCGTACAATTGAAATGAATCGGGTTGAATATATGGTTCGCGGACTTGGATTCATTGAATCAATCGAAGATTTGGAAAATGCCGTAGTAACTGTACGGGATAATACTCCGGTTCGATTAGTTGATGTTGCACGGGTATCAGTGGGCCCGGCACAACGACGCGGTGCTTTAGATAAAACGGGGGCTGATGCCGTTGGTGGGGTTGTAGTAGCCAGGTATGGTGCTAATCCTATGGAAGTTATCGATCAGGTCAAACTAAAGATTGCAGAGCTTTCAAAGGGACTGCCAACACGCACCCTCGAGGACGGAACTACCAGCAAAATAACCATCGTTCCTTTTTACGATCGATCTACATTGATCAAAGAGACCTTAGGAACACTTCAAGAGGCAATTTCACTTCAGATTCTTATCACCATAATTGTGATTATGGTCATGGTGATGCATTTACGCTCATCTATCCTCATTTCAGCTTTGTTACCAATATCTGTTTTAATGGTATTCATTGCAATGCGATATATGGGTATTGATGCAAATATAGTCGCATTATCCGGTATTGCCATCGCCATTGGAACCATGGTCGACATGGGTATCATTCTCACTGAAAATATGCTTCGACATTTAGACGAAGCAGAGCCAGGTGAATCTAAGCTTGAAGTTATATATCGCGCAACGACAGAAGTCAGTTCTGCAGTCATCACCGCTGTTGCTACTACGGTGATAAGTTTTTTACCGGTTTTCTTTTTAGAAGCAGCCGAAGGCAAGTTATTCCGACCGCTCGCGTTTACAAAAACGTTTGCACTCATCTCTGCAATTATAGTTACCCTGATTTTTATACCACCATTTGCCCATTGGTTGTTCTCCAGAAAAGCAAAAAAACAACTCACATCATGGATTTGGAATTTATTTTTGATCGTTTTAGCAGTTATATCTTTGATTTTTTATCACTGGTTGCCTTTTATCATACTGCTCGCATTCGGAATCGGTAATTTGTACGTTTTGTATTACAGTGATGTTGAAAACTCAACATTAAATACATCATCGCAGGATTCAAGCAAGTTTAACAACGAGCATAGATTTCGGGATATATTTTCAAAACCGTTTTCATATCTGGCTGGAGTTAGCTCTGTTGTAAAACATCAAATTTTAGCAGTATCCCGGGGAAATAGGGTCCTGTTCATTCAGAATGCGGTTACTATTTTTGCAGTAGCTTGGTTACTCTCATCATACTGGATGCCATTAGGTCCGACAAAAAGCTTATTCATTAACTTGTTGTTCGTATCGTTAATCATCTTTTTTGTCCTGGCTCTATTTAAGTTTTTCATCATTTATTATACCCGAATGTTAGCCTGGTGTCTGGATAACAAATGGAAATTTTTATCAATCCCCGCAATAGTTTTGATTTTCGGAATCTTAAACTGGCAAGGATTTGAAAGAACATTTGGATGGATTGCAAAACCCTTCGATTTGATTGGTGTAGATATCCGAACTTCCTCATTATATAGCGATCTGTATCATACTTTCCCAGGACTTGGAGAAGAGTTTATGCCATCATTGGATGAAGGCTCTTTTTTATTGATGCCTACAACAATGCCACATGCGGGTATGGAAGAAATTATTGACCAGGTTCAGAAAATGGATATGCGGGTTGCATCCATTCCTGAGGTTGAACAAGTTGTCGGTAAAATTGGTCGTGTTGAGTCAGCGCTGGATCCGGCTCCGACAAATATGTTTGAAAACGTTATCATCTACAAATCAGAGTACAAACTTGACGAAAACGGTCAGCGTATGCGATTTAAAGTTGATAGATCCGGTGAATTCGAATACAATGAACAAGGTGAATTGATTGCTGATCGTAATGGACGTTATTTCAGGCAATGGCGGGATGAAATCAGAACTCCGGATGATATCTGGCACGAAATCGTCGCAGCTGCAAATATTCCCGGGACTACATCTGCACCAAAATTACAGCCAATTGAAACTCGTCTGGTTATGCTACAGACGGGTATGAGGGCACCTATGGGTGTTAAAATTAGTGGACCGGACTTGCAAAGTATTCAAGATTTTGGGATACAGGTTGAAAGAATTCTTAAAAATCTACCTGGAGTCAAATCTGATGCTGTTTTCGCCGATCGAGTTGTTGGCAAACCCTATATTGAAATCAATTGGGACAGAGAAGCATTATCGCGATACGGCATATCGATTATGGAGGCACAGAATACTCTAGAAGCTGCTGTTGGGGGGAATCCGGTTACTACCACCGTAGAGGGACGGGAACGTTACCCGGTCAGAGTCCGGTACGCTAGAGAACTCAGAGATAGTCCTGATGCAATCTCAAAAATTTATGTTACCAGTATGTCAGGTTCAAACATACCAATAGGACAGCTAGCACAAATTGAGTATGTCACAGGTCCAATGGAAATTAGAAGTGAGAACACGTTTCTTATTGGGTATGTAATATTTGACAAAACTCCTGAAATTGCCGAATTATTGGCTGTTCAGAATGCAACTGAGGCATTACAACGGGCGATCAATTCTGGTGAATTGAATGTACCTGAAGGTGTTAGTTATACCTTTACCGGAACTTTCGAGAATCAAGTCAGAGCCGAAAAAAGACTTGGATTTTTAATTCCACTTGTATTGATATCCATATTTCTCATGTTGTTTCTGCAATTCCGATCAACATCCACAACCGGATTTATACTTTCTGGCATTGCAGTAGCATTAGCTGGTGGATTTATTATGCTCGGACTTTATGCCCAACCGTGGTTCATGGATTTTAGTGTATTCGATACGAATATGAGAGATTTATTTCAAATGGGTACAGTGAATTTGAGTATAGCAGTTTGGGTTGGATTTATTGCTTTATTTGGAATCGCTGTGGATGATGGGGTTGTAATGGCCACGTATCTGGATCAATCATTTGCAAATAAATTGCTAAAAAATGACGGTATTTCAAGTGTTAAACAAATTAGAGAAGCGGTGATATTAGCCGGATCCAGACGGATCAGACCCTGTTTGATGACATCAGCTACCACAATTTTAGCGTTACTCCCTATCTTGACCTCTACAGGTAGAGGATCTGATATCATGATTCCAATGGCTATTCCAGCTTTTGGTGGAATGACTATCCAATTGATTACGTTATTCATAGTTCCAGTCTTGTATTCAATGAGAGAAGAAAATAGATTAAGACGTGATGGCATGATTTCACTATCGATAACCGATAATTTACAACCAGCGACCATTCCTGATAATCAATCAATACAAACAGAAAGCTGATGGTTATGATTTTACCACAAATTCAAAATAACAAACTTGCATTTAATATCGTGTTGACATACGTATTTGTGTTGTCATTACCTTATTTGGGATATACTCAAAATGTCACAATGACCTATGAGGAATCCCGAATTATTACTGGTGGATATGAGTTGCCTGAGTATAAATCAGAGTCGTCAGACTCATTATTAAATTCATTCCTGGAAGAGGCTTATCATCAGAGCGATGCATTAAAAGCGGCATATCAGAGTTGGGTCGCAGTTCGTAGTCAAACTGATCAAGTTGGATCATTACCTGACCCTGAAGTGATGTTTCGCTACTTTATAAATCCAATGAAATATGATGGTCCGTTCGCTCAGGGATCAATTGGAGTGATGCAAATGTTCCCTTGGTTCGGTACGCTGGATGAAAATCGAAATTATGTGAATTTGCTTTCACATGCCAAATGGCAGGAAGTGGATTCAGCACGTTTGGAAGTTTTTGAGGGTGTAAAAACAAGTTGGTATCGATTGGTTTTGGTTCATCGCAGAAAAGAGTATTTGAAGGAGCACTTGGAATGGGTTAATCGATTGATGCAACTAACCCGATCACGTGTTGAGTCCGGTTATGCTTCGCGCTCAGATATGTTGCAGCTTGAGATGGAGAAAATCGAAATTGAAACCATGCTCGAAGCGTTGAATATCAGTTTTTCGAGTGAACAAATGCGGTTTAATAGTCTACTGAACCGAAATGCAACTCAAGAGGTAACGTTACCTACCGGACGACCTGAAATTACCTGGGAGTTGACGTATGAAGAGACGTTAAACCTGGCTATAACGCATAATCCGAGTATTCTGAACCTTGAAATCCTTGATCAGGCTGGAGAATCGATGGAGAAACGCGCAAAATTAGAAGGATATCCAATGATTGGTGTTGGTGCTGAGATCATGGGTCGTAATTCATCGATGCAGATGGATGGGAATCGCATTCCAATTTACGCCAATGTTACGATTCGACTACCAATATGGAGGAAAAAATACAAAGCGATTTTGAGTCAGGCGCAAGCTGAACGTAAGGTAATTGAGTATGAAATAAGTGACAAAATCCGATCATTTCAGGCTGAAATTTCGAGTTTGATGTCTGTTTATAAAGAAGCGGACGTTCGGGTTAAGAGGTATCGGGATGCATTGTTACCAAAATCGAGAGAGTTAACTGATTTGTTGTTATTGGATTACAGTAATGCCAGAATTCGTCTGGATGAGGTAATTCAAATGCGTCGTCGATCTGTTGAGTATGCTACGATGCTTGAAGAGGCTATTTTTGACCGCAATATGGCGACTGTTTCATTACAGCGATTTACAGCGGGTGTGGAATTTTAATAACTAGGTATAAATATGTTTAAATCCAANNCATATGTTTAAATCAAATTATATGAGATATGGTGTGGTATTAATGATTGGGTTGGTCATTGGTTACCTTATTTTTGGTGGAAATGGTGCGATGAGCGAGGATCATAGTGAACATCCCCATGCCCAGGGTGATTCGACTGGTGAGATCTGGACATGTTCGATGCATCCACAAATCCGCCAGAATGGACCGGGGCAATGTCCGTTATGTGGGATGGATCTTACACCGGTGAATTCTGGTGGTGGATCTGATGGTGATGCGGACAGATTTTCGATGACGATGACTCCGGAAGCGGTGAGTTTAGCTGAAATCAGAACTACGGAGGTGATTTCGGGTGTAGGTGAGAAGTTGATTCAGGTTCCCGGGAAAGTTGTTGTGCCGGAAACGGGTTTGTCGGTGGTTAGTGCTCAGGTTTCCGGGCGGGTTATACGGCAGATGGTAGACTTCCTGGGTAAGAGCGTGAGTAAAGGGGACGTATTGTTGACGATTTGGTCGCCGGAATTGATTTCGGCTCAGCGTGAGTTGATTGATGCGGTGAGGTCAAGTGCCAGGGGAATGGACACTGCAGTGATTGATAGTGTGGCTGTGTTAGGTGATGTGACTATTGGTAGCCAACGACTCGGTGGAGATGGGATGGATGATGTATTCGTTGAAGCTGCACGAAATAAGTTGAAATTCTGGAGGTTGACGGAGGATCAGATTTTACAGATCGAGCAGCGGGGTAGGGTTTTGAATGAGATTGAGATTTTGGCGCCTCGTGATGGGGTTGTGATGAGTCGTGGTGTGCGTCCGGATGATGTTTTTACTCCGGGGACGATGTTTTATGAGATTGCGGATTTGTCGAATGTTTGGATGGAGTTTGAGGTTTATGAGCGGGATTTTGGGTTGATTCGAAAGGGGCAGCGTGTCCGGTATGGTGCCTTGAGTCGGGGGGATGAGCGGATGATTGGGGTGGTTGATTGGATTGATCCGGTAATGGATAATGAGAAGCGCACAACCAGGGTCAGAGTATTAGCCAGAAATAATGATGGAAAATGGAGTCCCGGTATGTTGTTGAATGGTCAGATTATGGTTGATGCCGGAAGAGATAACATGCTGTTGGTTCCCGAATCTGCAGTATTGTGGACTGGTCCGAGATCTGTAGTTTATGTTCAAATAGATAATGATGGTGATCCGAAATTTGAGCTCCGGGAGGTGCTGATCGGCGATCGTGTGGGCGATAATCGGATAATTCTGGATGGGTTGTCACAGGGTGAACGTATTGTCCATCACGGTGCGTTTAAAATAGATGCTGAATTTCAGCTACGTGACAAAGCTAGTATGATGGGAGTGAGGGAGTGAAAAAGAAAAAAAGTGAAAAAGGGAAGAAGTGAATCGAAGACAGTACACAAGCACAAAGTGCGCAGTCTAGTGTCGAAGATCGTGACCGTAGGGAGCGAAAATGGGAAGAGGTGAAGGGGTAAAGAAGTGTAGGAGAAAAGGAGAGAAGGAGAGTAAATTAATGGAACACAATAACAAACAAAAAAAATTAATGAAAAATATAATAATCTCGGTAAGTATGTTACTTCTAATCACCGCATGTAGTGGTGGTCAAAGTGGCGAATCAAATTCTAATGCAGGTGTTGTACAGGAAACTGTAAAAACAGCAGCATTACCAACACCGGATTCATTTAAAGCAGATTTGACTCAAACATTGGAGGCATACTTTGAATTAAAAGATGCACTTGTTGAAACGGATGCCGCTTTAGCTAGTGAAAAAGGTTCTGCACTTTTAGCAAAAATGGATTCTGTACAACTCGACGGACTTTCTGAAGAAGCAGCGATGCTTTGGGAAGTATCAGGTAATGATGCAAAAGTTGCAACGGAAGCTCTTATAAATGAATCTGATGTTGAGGTGCAACGTGAGCATTTTACACCATTATCAAACGCTTTAATAGATATGATGAGATCGTATGGACCACTTGATAACGCAGTATATATTCAGCGTTGTCCCATGGTTCGTGGCGGTGCTGCAGACTGGTTGAGCAAAGAAGAGAATATTTTGAATCCATATTTTGGATCAAAAATGTTGACTTGTGGATCAGTTATTGAGCGAATTTAATTTCCAGGTTGAAATAAAAAAGCCCATGATCGAGATAATCGCTCATGGGCTTAAATTAATTAAAACACTAACAAATTAAAGTGCAAGACAAATTGCATCGGTATACGTTAATGTATCCCCTTTCCCGCCAATATCGGCAGTGCATGCTTCCTGGTCTTTAAGGACAGTTTTGACTGCGTTTCTGATTCTGAGTGCAATATCATCATGCCCCAGATGTTCTAGCATCATCAATGCTGAAAATAAGAGAGCAGTAGGATTTGCTTTATTTTGGCCGGCGATATCCGGTGCTGAACCATGAACTGCTTCAAACATTGCATGTTCAATACCAATATTCGCAGAACCAGTTAGCCCTAATCCACCAACCAGACCAGATGCCAGATCACTAAGTATATCTCCGAATAGGTTCGTTGTAACAATTACATCAAATTGTTCTGGGCGCATAACCATTTGCATGGCCATATTATCTACAATGATGTCACGAAAGTCTATACTTGGGAATTCGGGTGCCAATTCACGTCCAACTTGTAGGAAGAGTCCGGATGTTAATTTCAGAATATTGGCTTTGTGAACCAAATGGACTCTTTTTCGATTGTGTTTAACTGCATATTCGAAGGCTGCACGGATGATTCTTTCACTGGCATCACGAGTGATAACAGCAATAGACTCAGCATGTTTATTTTTATCATCTACCCATCGTTCCTGCCCGATGTACATACCTTGTGTATTTTCCCGGAACATTACCAAGTCAACGTGTGTAAACGGAGAATGTATTCCTGGTAAACTTTTAGCCGGACGCATATTGCAATAAAGATCAAATCGTTGACGTAGTGCTACATTGATTGATCTGAATCCGGCTCCAATCGGAGTTTCCAGAGGTCCCTTAAGAGCAATTTTGTGTTTTTCAATAAGTTCTATGGTTTCGTCCGGTAAAGGGTTACCAGTTTCATCATAAGCTGACATACCGGCTTTTGCAGGTATCCAGTTAATGGGAGCATCTGCAGCTTTGAAAATTCGTTGTACAGCTTCTGTGATCTCCGGTCCGATTCCATCTCCGGGAATCAATACGACGTTATGCATAAAAATAATACCTAAATTTCATTGAATAATTTACTTTGCCTGGACGTTCAAATCCGAAAATGCAAAGACTTAAAATATAGGGATATTCGCCTTGAAATGCTTAAATAATTGAGCTAGCGGACCCGGTAATGTCTGGTTTATGCTGAAAAGTGATGTGAAATATTGTGCCGGCATTGGAGGATTTATACCCATAATTACCTCCGAGTTGTTCAGTAAGAATTTTTATTAGTAGTAAACCGAGTGATTCACTTTTTTCCTCAGAAAATCCTTTAGGTAGCCCAATTCCATCATCAGAGATCATTAGATCAATTACTTCATCTTCAATTTGAAGGTCAAACTTTATAGATCCGGTTTTTCGTGATGGAAAAGCATGTTTTAATATATTGGTTAAAACTTCATTTACGATCAAAGAGCAAGGGACAGCTTGATTTATATTAAGATCGATCGAGTCGCAATTGAAATCTATTTGTATTTCGATATCATTTTTAAAAGTTTCGATGATGTTATGAACCAACGTGCTCAGGTTATCAGAGAAATTTATTTTTGAAAAACTACTCTCCTGATATAAATGTTCATGGATAGTTGCCATGGTTTGAATCCGGGAAACACTATCGAGTAGTTTGGTCTGAATAGAAAGATCTTCCTCTTGATAGGCCTGTAATTGCATCATTCCGGAGACGATTGCCAGATTATTTTTTACTCTGTGGTGGATTTCAGAAAGTAGTGTTTCTTTCTCTTTCAAGGATTTCAGGATTTTTTCCTGATAGATTCGGCGTTCAGTGATATCATTCGATAAAATTAATTCACTTGGGCGCCCATTAAAATCAATTCGATTTGCTTGAATCTCAACTTCAATAATTTCACCAGATTTTTTCTGATGCTTGAATACACCACTATTATATGATCCAGTTTCGCGAATAACTTTTAGTGAATCCATTAAATTGGGGATTTCCTCTTTTGGACGAATATCCATAATTGTCATATTCAAAAATTCATCCCTAGTATAACCATAGCTTTTGATTGCAGCTTCATTAACACTCAGAAACTTAAGTGAATCAAGTTCAAAAACCCACATCGGTAATGGATTCAAATCAAACAAATCACGATATTGCAGCTCTGAATGGCGTAAAGATCGATTAATTTTTGTCCGTTCAATACTATAGGTGATGCTTTTAAGTAGTACATAAGACGTCAGATCATCTTTTTGAAGGTAATCGGATACGCCAAGAGCAACGGCTTTAATACCAAAATCACGATTGGTATAACCCGTAAGTATGATTACTGGGATGTTTCGAACTTTATTTAACATTTTTGTTACTAATAGCTCACCAGTTGCGTCAGGAAGAGTCAAATCAAGTAATATTGCATCAAATGTTGTATCAGAGTCCAGTATTATGAAGGCGTCTTTTAATGAATTGGCAATAGTATAAACAGGGATTGGAGTATGCTCGTTCAGATACTCCTCAATTAGAATAACATCACCTTCATTATCCTCTACAATCAACAACTTATATGGAGTTGGCACATCGATCATAATTATTCTGCATGATCTGGTAATTGAACGATGCTAATCCAGAAGGATTCGATACTAAGTACTACTTTTATGAAATCATCGACATCAACTGGTTTTGTGATGTAACAGTTAACATGGTTTTTGTAGGATGTTGTAATATCGCTTGGAGAGGAAGAGGTTGTAAGCATGATTACAGGGATGTGACACAATTTCTTTGAGCTCTTAATTTCTTTTAAAACTTCATGCCCATTCTTCTTAGGTAAATTTACGTCAAGGATTACCAGATTTGGTTCTTTCACATCCGAATAAGAACCTTTTTTATTTAAAAAGTCCAGTGCTTGTTGTCCATCTCTAACTACAGAAATGTTGTTTATAATTTTTGCTTCTTCAAAAGCGTCAGTAATTAAAACAATGTCGCCTTCATTGTCTTCTACTAATAAAATATGGATGCTATTTGCCTTCAATATTCAGGACTCCACATATGATTTACAGTTTTATTTTGTAGGTTGAAAGATAGCTTAAATATTCGGGACTATGTATAAAGTTTTAGTATGTGGGTGTCTTTTATTCAGATGGTAGTGTAAAATAGAATGTTGAACCACCGTTTTCATTATTTTTAACCCAAATATTACCACCATGTTGTTCAATAACTTTTTTACAAATTGTTAAACCCATTCCGGTACCTGAGTACTCGTCTTTTGTATGAAGCCTTTGAAAAATGACAAAAATTCGGTCGTAGTATTCCGTCGAAATTCCTATTCCGTTATCTGTAACACTAAACTCCCAAAATTTATCTTTTTTATCAACATTGATATGGATTTCAGGTGGAGTATAATCACGTTGATATTTAAGTGCATTACTTATCAGGTTTTGAAAGACTTGCTGGATGGCTATTGGGTATACATTTAGAGTTGGTAAAATATGGACATTTATAACTGCTTTTTTCTCCTGGATACTTTTTGCTAATAATTTAATTGTATTTTCTACTACTACATTTAAATTGGTATTAGTTTTATCTGTATCAGTTCTTCCCACTCGAGAATATTCTAATAAATCGAGTATGATTTCACGCATTCGTTTGGCTCCATCTACTGCAAAATAGATGTACTGTTTACCTTTTTCATCAAGGAATTCATCATATCTTTTCTCCAATTGTGACAAAAAGCTGGTTACCATTCGTAGAGGTTCTTGCAAATCATGTGAAGCGATATAAGCAAATTGTTCCAATTCTTTGTTTGAACTGGTAAGTTTTTGAGTTTGTACCTGTAACTCTCTGTTAAGTTCTTTAATTTTTTCGGCGGCTAATTTTGACTCGTGTATATCCTGTGTACTTCCAAGGATTTTTTTACATTTTCCACCTATAAATTCAGCTTCGCCAATGACCCGTACCCATTTTTCATTTCCTTTTTGTGTTACGATGATAAATTCTTCATTAAAAGTTTCGTTATTATCGATTAGTTTTTTTACAAATTTGAAAATTGATTCTCGAAACTCTCCTTTTTTATAAAATTCAATTGCATTCTCTAAATCAGGTTTGAAATCTGGTTCAACCTCGTGAATTTCTTTTGTTACATCTGACCATATTAGATTATTTTTCTCTATATCCAGTTCCCAAACACCAATTTTCGCTAAACGGTACATTTTTTCAAGTAGTTGTTCGAGTTCTACACGTTCAGTGACATCTCGCATAGCCCCTACCATTCGAATGGCTTTACCTGACTCATCTCGTACAATTAATCCATTATCATTTACCTTAGCATAAGAACCGTCTGATTTTAAATATCGATAATCGTCCTTCCAAAATTCTTCATTGCCCTCGATATATGAAAATATTTTTTTTGAAACTCTATCTAAATCCTCTGGATGGATTAATCTTGTCCAGGAAGTATGGTCTTTAACTAACGAGTCGATATTGTGACCAAAAACGCGTTCAAATCCATCACCCCAAAGTACCGTGTCATTTTGAAAATCCCAGTCCCAAATGGCATCATAAGTTGCTTTTGTGACGAGTTCATAGCGTTCTTTCTCATCTGCGATTGCTTTTTCTACTGCTTGTTTTTCAGTTGCATCTCTGGCAATGCAATACATAAGTTCATCATTGAAATCCCACTTTGCAGACCACACTACTGGTATAACCAAACCATCTTTACGGATATAACGATTTTCAAAATTGGTTTTAGAAAATCCATGCATAATTTCATCAGCAACCTTTTTTGTTAATTCATGATCGTCGGGATGGACCAATTCCATGAATGGTTTACCAACTAATTCTACAGAATCATAACCCCAAAGTTCTTTACATGAATTTCCTATGCTAGCGAATTTTCCGTCACCATCTATCGTACAAATAACATCCATTGATGAATTTAGAATGTTCTGAAGTTGATGATTTTGTTGGTTAATAATTTTTTGACTGACAATGTGGTCTAATTTTAGTGTTAGATTTTCCGCAATTGATTCAATTAAAGTTTGCTCTTCATCCAGAAAGATGATTGGTGATTCAATTACGTCATGATCATCAAAAAACACTTCGATTTGAATCTTGCCAGAAGATACTCCACTTTTCGTAACATTTAGCGAGTGTTTTGTTGACTTGAAATTATCTGAAAGATATTTATGACCGTTAAATGTAATTCTACTATGAGTTCTGGATTCATCTACAAATCCAGTGGGGATTAATTTAACTGCATCACTCAAGAGTTGATTTATATCAAATTCTTTATTGTGAAGATTATTTATTCTGTATAAACACAGTATTTCTTTATTTCTCTCTTGTAAATTGAATAAAACTTCTTTTCGATCTTTTTCAAATTTAAGTTGATCAGTAATTTCATTTATTGATACAAAAGCACCACTTATTACATCTTGAAAATCTCGGGCCGGTTTGTAATGAAGCTCAAAAGTCCTTTGAGTTCCATCAGAATAGGTCATCGGAAGTATATTAGAACTAGCTTTGCCTTTAAAAACTTCCTGATATATCTGTCTTACCACATCTTTTCTACTTGTCTGAGCGTAATCAAGTATACTTTTTCCAATTTCAATATCTATTCCAAAAGCATCTTTATAATCATGGGCAAACTTGGTATTAAATCCAGTGAGTTTTAAGTTAAGATCAATGAGCAGAAATCCTTCATCTGTATTCTCCAGCATTAAATTGATGTACTCATTTTTGAGAGCAACTTCTGTCACATCCAAAACTTTATGAATTATAGCAATTAGTTGCCCATTCTGGTCAAAAATTGGAGTATTTATCGGTTGCCAAAATTTTGTTATGAATCTTTTACTATTTACATCCGGAATATCATATTTTTGAATTTTCATTTGATGTAGTAAGCCTGACTCAATCACCGTATTTAATGATCTTTTCAAGTTAGCAACACCATCAGTTATCATATCATCCGGATTATCCGGAAACACTTTAAATAAAGCATTTCCAATTAGATCTACCCGCTTGGAACCGGTAGCAGCTAAATAGAATTCATTTACATCAAGAATTGTAAATCGGGGTGCATCAATATCAAGAATTAAACATGGTGCAGGAATAATCTGAAATAGGTCCACATTTTTAAGTGCACTAAGTTTACTGGAGATTGACTTTTTTATTTTGCTCAAATTTTAACTGGGATAAATTAATTTTGCACACTTGAGATCTGAATCTATTCAAAGGTATTCCCCGAGAACGCGCACTTTTGCACAAATATTATTAATATGGCAATTAGATTAAATTACAGACTTTCTTTAAGCTAATAGTTCAATATATAGAATTTTACTACTTATTCAGTGTATTTTTTAAGGCACTTGTGGTTAAAGCACCGAAACCGCCAACAATTCCACCAACTAACGCAGTTACAAGAAGAGTCATCCATCCATATGGCAGGCTTAATATACCAGCTAGTTTATTTGCCAGTACATCACCTCCGGTAAAATAAATATAACCAGACCATCCTATCCATAGTATTGCTATCCCCGCAAATCCGTTGAGAAATGATCTCAACAGAGTTTGATTAGAAAATAATGCAACGATACCGGCTGCGATTGATACAATCCACCAAGGGAAAAACAATTGCAGTACGAACGCTAGGACGGCTGTTAAAATTATGTTCATGGTATAAAGGTGAAGAGGTGAATGGTAGGAAAAACACAAGCATCGTTAGATGCGAAGTCTTTTGACGGACATCGTGTAGGCGGAGCCGAGCGAAAAGGGGAAGGGGGGAAGGAGTGAAGAGGTGAAGGAGTGAATGGGAGGCAGTACACAAGCACAAAGTGCGCAGTCTATTGCCGGACATCGTGAAGGCAGAGCCGAGNNTGAATGGGAGGCAGTACACAAGCACTTTAAGTGCGCTGTCTAATGACGGACATCGTGCAGGCAGCGCCGAGGGAAGTGAGCGAAAAGGTGTAGGGGTCATTTGAGTATTACTTTTCGATTAGTTGATTTCATAGCTTGCTCCGCATTCTGATATAATGTTAATTCATAGTGGTTGCCAGTGGCCCAGTTTTGAATAAATGCATTATAATTCAGACTTGCTGGATTTCCGGATTGTCCGCCAGGATAAACACCCCAGGCTTTAATCGGAGTTGTCATTTCAACTACCATACGCCATGATGGTCCATGGTTATTATTAATAGCATTTGGAGACTCACTGCTTCCACC
>DLXM01000200.1:0-12155 GCA_003448835.1 Bacteroidota bacterium
GACGGAAATTATGAAATCCGAAGTATTCGTCCGGGTGAATACTCAGTTGAGTTTCGATATATCGGGTATGAAAGTGTTCTCTACACTGGTATTCGCGTTGAAGCGGGTCAACCAACCACTATTAATGTTGAACTGAATTCTCAAGTCATCACTTCAAGTGAAGATATTGTAGTAATCGGGGAGAGACCCATTTTTGATGTCGAACAATCCAGTACCGGAACTACTTTTTCATCCGACCAGATCTCAGTCGCCCCGGTAACACGGGTCGATCAGGTTGTAGGTATGACTGCAGGTGTAGTTCGTGATCCAACCGGACTTTATATTCGTGGAGGTCGCGCAAACGAAACAGGCTTTATTGTGGATGGAGTTTCAGCACAGGATCCACTCGCAGGTACAGGTTTCGGCCTTGATCTGGGAACCAGTGCATTCTCCAGTGTGGAGGTAACCACAGGTGGAGTGGATGTGGAGCATGGAAACCTAACATCCGGCGTAGTTTCTGTTCAAACTCAGGATGGTGGAGATAAATTTGCCGGATTTTTTGCTCACAAACGTGATAACCCGGGACGTATGACCGGTTCCAGTGCAAATTTCTACTCTGATGTTTATGAATTTAGCTTAGGTGGACCTTCGCCAATTACCGGAGTGTTATTACCGGCACTTGGTGTGAATTTGCCCGGTGATCTTTATTTCTTTGCGGCTGGACAAGTGAATTTATCGAATGAATTCACACGAAACACAGCTGATCAGGTAAGTTCATCCATGATTGGCAACGACTTTTGGTCACCAAGACAGGATAATCGCTACAGCGGTATGCTTAAATTGACCTATAAAATTAATGCGGGTCAAAGGCTTGAAGCAGCTTATCAACGATCTCTTACTGTGAATCAGAACACCCGAATGTTACAGATAGTCGGTGATGATGTGCAAATCAGACCTGGTTATCAGTTCTTTTTTGAGCAAGATCTTGATAATGCCAATACTTATGCTCATGATAGTAAACTTGCATATCTGAAATGGACTCATGCGTTAAATAATACGACATTCTATGATGTACAGTTCAGCCGATTATTTACCAGATTACGTGCTGATGCAAATGGTCGATACTGGAGACCAACAGCGGTTGACGGTGAATTTGATGCAGGCAGTATTGTACAGTATCCAATAACACCTTTTCCAGCCGGACCTGATTTCACATATGTCCTACCTGGTTCCGGTTTTGCCAACAACGGTGGATTGGCCGCCCTTTGGCACGATCACTTTGCTGAAGAGTATACATTCAGAACAAATTTTACCAAACATTTTCTGAATAACACCAATCGTATTCGATTTGGTCTTGAAATGAAATTCATGGAGTATCAATGGATTGATATTACCAGACCTTGGGTTGGTGCACCAATTCAGATTGACGAGAATACTTTTTCTGAGTCATTAAGACTAGGTTCGACATCTGATATCTGGAATGTGAATCCTAATCGTGGGGCATTATATGTTACCGATCAGATTCGATATCAAGGATTGATTGCGAATCTTGGTTTGCGACTAGAGTATTGGTTCCCTGGCGATTATGTAGATAGTTCCATCGATAACCCATTGTCACCGATTCCAGACCAGATCCGCGAGGAGTACAAGTCAAATACCTACAAATTATTCGGAAGTCGATTCAAAATGCGAATGCTTCCACGTATTAATGTTTCATTCCCGGTACGTGAAAACATGGTGATGTACTTTAACTATGCGCACAAGACGAAACTACCTCACCCAACATATTTGTACGCCGGATTGGATCCATACTATCAGGATAGATCGTTCTTATCAAATCTGGGTAATCCAAATCTTGACCCGGAGGTTGATATTTCCTATGAAATCGGATTTCGATATCAGGTAAGTTCAAATGATGCATTAAATCTCACAGCTTTTTGGAGTGATAAATATGATTTCATCACATCGCAGCGAATTATTGTCCGCGATGCAACCGGACGTGATACCGAGCGATCTTATCGGGTGAATGGTGACTTTGCACGAGTACGTGGACTCGAAGTATCCTATTTAAAACGATATAGTCATTTCCTTCAAGGAAGTATCAATGCCACATATTCACGTGCAGAAGGCCTTAGTTCAACATCAAATGACGCACTTCGAGATATCATCTCCGGAGGACAAGACATCGGTAACAATATCGAAACCCCATTAGCCTGGGATCGTCCGTTTGATGTAAAAGGTAGTGTAATCTTTACCTGGGACCGCAAAGGAAATCCACTT
Source organism: Bacteroidota bacterium (assembly GCA_003448835.1). Lineage (GTDB taxonomy): Bacteria > Bacteroidota > Rhodothermia > Balneolales > HLUCCA01 > UBA11400. Next base: position 2,260 of record DLXM01000200.1, read on the forward strand.
TTCGGATTATCTCCGTTAAATCAGATGAAACTTTATCTATCAGGTTCATTCAGAAGTGGAATCCGTTATACTCCAATGGATTTCAGGGGCAATCAGCGTAATCCGATCACCGGTCGTGAAGACTGGAGACCAATTTATGAATCAAATCCAGATCCTGTTGTTCGATTTTCTTCGATTGGGGAAGCATGGTTTATGTTCGATATGAATTTCCAGAAGTGGTTCAACATTGGAAACACGCGCCTAATGGCTACTGTTGAAATCACAAACTTGTTTAACAATAAAAACGCGGCAATTATCAATCCGGTAACTGGAAAAGCTTACAGAACAGATTATCCGGAGAGTCAAGCCGAACTAATCGCATTAAGAAGTGACCGTTCGTATGATGTGCCTTCAAATATTCGTGATCCACGTTACCAGGATCCACGCGATAATAATATACCAGCGTACCTTAATCCGGCAAACTTCCTGGAACAAAGACACATCATGGTAGGATTGGGAATTAATTTCTGATATGGATTTCATGCAAAGTATTAAAAAACATAGCTTTTACTTAACCGGACTCATCCTGATTCTATTGATGAGTATTAATATTGAGTCCGCACTTGCGCAACGCAGCATTATCCCAAGTTTGGGTAGTTCACGTTCAGGTACATCAGGGTATCAATTTTTGAAAATTAATGTGGATGCCAGATCTGCTGCAATGGGTGGTTCTAATGTGGCAGATGCTATGGATGCGGCATCGTTGTATTTGAATCCGGCTCTCGCGGTTCAAATGGACCAAAGCCAACTCTACATTGGACATACATCCTATTTTGCCGATATCGATCTTAATTATGCCAGTTATGTGCATAAAATGAGGAATATTGCCATTGGTGCTTCCTTAATGTATCTCGATTCAGGTGAAATGATCGAAACAAACGAATTTAATCCATTTGGTACCGGACGAACTTTCAGAACAGTACATATGGCTGCGGGACTGACTTTCGCACAAGAGTTAACAACACTATTCAGTTATGGTGTATCACTTAAATATCTTGACGAAAGAATTGAAGAAATACAGGCACAAACCTTTGTTGTGGATGTCGGATTTTTCTATCGTGTGGGCGATTCAGGACTACGTTTTGCTATTGGGTTGAATAATTTCGGATTGGATGCAACTCCGGAAGGAGAGACGATTCGTCGTACGTTAGAAGGAGATATTGTCGAAACTGAGTTTGAAGATATTTCCCCACCAACTACATTTAGTATTGGTACTGCTTACGATGCATATGAATCCGATAATATTAAAATATTGGTCACCGGACAGGTTACAAATCCGAGTGACAATGCTGAACGATTCAGTCTTGGTTCTGAAATGACCTATTTAAATCAGTTTTTCCTGAGAACTGGATATGAATTTGGTGTAGATGAGGCAAAACTTCCAAGTTTTGGGGTTGGTTTTAAATTACCATTTGGCAAGTATGGTGTCGCCATGGATTATGGTTTTTCAACTCGTGATAGACTGGGCTCGTTACATCGAATAGCTTTGAAATTTAATCTTTGATTAGTGTATGAATAAAATTTTATCAACGTCTTTAATTTTAATTTTATCCGCCGTAATTATTTCGGGGTGTGATGAAATTTTTGGTTCGAAGAATGATCCGATTACCGATGATATTTTCGAGCAAGGTCGTCAGGATCCGAATTTAATTCTGGATGAAGTCGGTTATGCTGCTTTGTTACCATTCTGGACTGGATTTGACAGACCAAATGATGTTTTTGTGGGTTATGATGAGCTGGTCTATGTAACAGATGCTAATGGATTGCATGTTCTGGATGGAGCTGGTAGAATGGGTAATTTCATACCAATCAGAGGTGCTGTTTCTGTTACTCAGGACCGTTTACTCAATGTTTACGTCGCTGCTCGCACCGATACAGTAATTACAGCTATTAATCCAAGTATTACCTGGGATTTAGCTGCTGTTTATAAGATTAAAAATGCAAATGGTGCCGGTCCGGTTGAAGTGGTTCAAAAATTAGTGCATCCTTTTATGGATGCCAGTCGTGCAACGACTACAACACAGCGATTCAGACTTGATAGAAATCGATCTGACAATGATGAACTTGTAGAAATTACCGGCATTACTGTGTTGGCTAATAACGATATTTATGTTTCACGTCGTGGCCCCCGAAATCAAACGGGACAGGCTGTTGCCGCTGATAACACTGTACTCATGTTCACCGAAGACAGAGATAATTCTGGTAATCGTTTGGGGACTATGAGTAACGCTACTCAATTGCGAACACTAAATCCAAATGTCCCATCATTACTTAGTGGAATCGATATTACAGATGTGAGTTCCTTTATCGGACCTCCTCAACGAGAAAACATGAACGTTACTCAAAGTTTACTTTTAGCTCAGGGGAATCCAGATAAAGAAATCCCATTTCGTGTTCTTTGGGTTGATGCTGTAGATACTCCTGATGGTATCGAGTACCGATCAAATGGTCAGCTTTTAAGTAGAGACACATCCAGAGCAAATTCATTCTTATATGATGAATTCAAATTTAAGAATCCAACCGGACTAGCATTTTCTGCTGATGAACGTGGACATATTTTTGTGGTAGACGCTGAAACCGATAGTTTATATTTATTTCAGTCTAATGGTGTTGAAGGCGTGAATCCACCAGCTGGATCGAATGTCGCAAAAGCAATTAATGTATCCTTTGGCGGACAGGGCAATGGTCCTAGGCAGTTTAATAATCCGATGGGCGTTGCTTATTTCAGACAGATTGTGTTTGTTGCCGATCGTGACAATAATCGAATTGCGCGTTACAAATTAAACACTGATATCGAGTAATCTTTTACTCGAGTTTAATGTAGCTTCGGCTTTAAAAAAAGTACAGGTTGATGAAGTTCGACCTCCAACAACCTGTATTAAATAAATCTCCGATAGAATTACTTAGAGAAGTTTCAATAGAGTTCCAGCTGGAATTCTATCATCCAGGTAAACTTGATTGAGAATTGCCATATCTTCAGCAGTTACTCCCATTGGCATGGTTGCAGGCAATAAATCTTTAAATACAACTTCACGATCAGTTTTTACGATTCTGATTTTTGCTGGCTGAATGTTTAGAATACTTGAATCAGTTACAGTTTTATAACTTCTGGAGGATTGACCAAAAGCATTACTATAATTTTGAAACGTTGATGTAAGTGAATATGAGAGAAATTGATAAATTCGATTTTTGTACTCGATTACCGTAACATCAAAGGTGTAATTTTGCTCTTCTTGTACCATTGAGGCTCTCAGATTCATCCCGGAAAGACCGTTAACCGTAATTTTATTTCGGTTTATTGTGGTAACACTCTCATCATTTGCAATTTGATCAATAGCCTGGGTAATGTTTTCAGCATTTACAATATTAAATATTGTAACCGCCTGTTGGTCACCGGCTACTAAAACTACTTGAGATGGCTCATTAATGAGTTTCCAACCATTTGGGACATCAAACGAAAATGCCAGATCAGGGTGATAGAAGGTGTTGTCTTTTACAAAACCTTCTCTTGGATTGACACCAATAACTAAACCTGCAAGTTTGTTGTAAAACTCTGCTTGTTTGATTTCATTTTGGGGGTACCCATCTGCTTTCCATTGTTCAGACTTATTTATGATATCGGCTTCTCTGTCACCCGGATCAGGGTGAGATGACATAAATGCCGGAATGGATGATCCTGAAGCTTCTGACAATCTTTTTAGAGTAGTAAAAAAAGCTGCACCTTGAGATGCATCATATCCTGTTAGCGCTGAATACTCAACACCAAGTTTATCAGATTCACGTTCAGCATCTCTGGAATATTTTAAAAAAAGGAGTTGAGCAGCTGTTCCACCTAGTTCCATTATGTTTTGAGCGGGGACTCCTAATAATTCTTGTCCCAATACAGCGCCACCTATCAGCAATAGAGAACCGGCTTGTTGTGATAAAGCTTGTTGTGAGGCATGCCTGGCTGCAACGTGACCAATTTCGTGACCAATTACCATAGCGAGCTGTGCTTCACTTGTCATATGTGTCAATAGACCACGAGTTACGTAATTGAAACCACCCGGCAATGCAAAAGCATTCACAACCGGGCTATTTAAAACCCGAAAGGTAAATGGAGTATTCACGTATTCACTACTGGCACCTTCCCGGCGCATATGGCTTTCTTTTAATACACGCTCACCGATACCGGATACATAGGCATTAATTTCGGGGTCATCGAGAAGTCCAAAATATGCCGTTATTTCTCCATCAGCTTCATTTCCTATTTGAACTTCCTGCTGCCAAGTGTAAGCATACATACGTTTTTGACCTGTGATAGCACTGTTCTGAACAGAACAAGCCCCCATCAGGACAATAAGAAGTCCAATTGTAATTTTTTGCAATGTCATAATATTTTTTACTCAAAGTGATTCATCAATCTTGATAACTATTCAACTGAAATTCCATGTAGTTTATTGTAAGCTGACTCGTAATCGTCACCAGAAACCCATTTTAATTCGATACTTGTGTTGGCCAATGCCCGGGTAGTATGTGCATAAGCCCGTGCAAAATTATTTAAATACTCAAAATCGAATAACTCATCTGCCTCATCTGCCGGTTGGTGATAAAATTTCATCAGTTCTTCATTGAATGCAGTAAATCCCGGACTAAAGGTCGGTGCGGGGACTCCTGCACGTGAGAAATGAACATTATCAGAACGGTTAAACAAATTTTGTTCCGGACTTGGGTCTGGCAATACCGTCAGTCCTACGGCTTTGACGGCTTCAGCAATAACAGCATCTCCGGTAGTTCTACCATGTCCGACCAGCGTAATTAAGGATGTATCATTATATCCACCACTATCCACGTTCATCACGAATTTAATTTTTCGAAGATCAACCGGTGGATTTGCAACAAAATGAATACTTCCATGCATACCGGCCTCTTCAGCGTTCACAGCCAGGATTATAACCGATCTTTTGGGAGGATTCTGTGCTAGTCCTTTGGCTGCAACCAGCAATCCAACTACACCCATCCCATTATCTCTTGCACCATTATTGATGGTGTCGGCAGGAGAGATGCCGGATCTCATTCTTGCTCCAATATGGTCAAAATGTGCCATTAAAGTGATGTAATCATTCTTTAGTACGGGATCAGATCCTTCAATATATCCGACAACATTATTGGCAATTACTTGTTTCTGCTCAACACCTTTCGAAGTAATATGAAATCTAACATCCTGAGTAAAAGTAGTGCCTAAAGAACCTGAATCAACCAGAAAATGATTAAAAACAACTTCACTGGTGAGATCCCGACGTGTCAATCTGGGTTGCATTAAATAGTTAGCTATTAGTCCGAATTGGGTATTTCCCTGATATCGTTCAATTAACCCAACTGCTTCTGTTTTGGCAATAAGTGCACGTTTTATCACACTGTTTCTAAACTGGGCTTGAAACCCACCATCTGTACCATCTCCGAATTCTGTTACCAGGATTTTTCCTTTGAGTCCTTCAACGCTAATATTAGGATTTAACGTACCATCCGCAGCTAACATGTTTTCTACATACACCACGGGTGCTGAAAATAATTGAGCTGAACCACTGAGAGGGACGACGTGTTGGCGATGATGTAATGTGTCTGATCCAATTACGATCTGACTTCTATCATTTACAATGTTTTGATAGAGTGGGAGGGACTGATAATAATCCTGATGATCATCAAATGATTTTAATCCATATTCCCGAAAATGTTCGGCGATGTATCGCGCTGCCGCTTGATTCCCTTGTTCGCCTGTCATTCGTCCTAAAAGCTCATCTGAAGCCAGGAATCTGATATGTCGGGTGGTTTCATTTACTGATACATCTAATTCTGGTGTTGAGTTTTGAGCATAAACCACCGAATTAATGTTTAATGCGAAAAGAAGTATAAAAAAAGTGAGAAATTTCATTTTGATGGATTTATATCAGTTAATAAGATGCGTAAAAGTAGCTTTATTTCAATTTAATGCCAACTTTTGATATGGTGTGGAAAAGTAGTTCATAAGTATTTTTGAAATCGTTGTGAGATACCACTAATTTTAGTGAGTTCTTTGATACACGATTATCGGTTCATATATGATTAAAAGGGAACACCGTTCAAGCGGTGGCTGTACCCGCAACTGTAAATCTGAATAATTTGACATCCCATCTTTGCCACTGTCCAAGTTGACGGGAAGGCTGATGTCAGATCAGATGAGCCAGGAGACCTGCCGAAATTATATCGTAAGTCATCGACTTTCGGGAACAAAAGTCAGACACTAATTTACTTATGAAAACACAACTTAATTTTGCAGTAATTTTACTGCTAGTAGCTATTTTTAGCTCCAATTCAACGACACTCAATGCTCAAGTCGCCGATACATTGGCACTTCCGGAAATTATTGTAGATGCCAGAAAATTTGACGTGGATGCATCCAGAATTTCATCATTTTTGACGTCATACAATTTTGATTTACAAAAAACTAATCTTCCACACTCTGTGGGAGATATTCTTAAAAGCAATTCCAGGTTTTTACTTCGAAGTTACGGTCCTGGGCAAGCACAAACAGCTGGTACCATTGGATTTACACCAACTCAAGTAAAAGTGATGTGGAATGGAATGGACCTTAATCATCCCATGCTAGGACTAACTGATCTGTCCTTGATTCCGGTTGTTTTACTGGATGAAATCACGGTTGATAATCATCTGGGAAGCAGCGAGTATGGTGCCAATGCGATGGGTGGAGTAATCAATTTAGAATCGGGACAATCAAGCAATGAAAGCACCAGTGCCGGACTTTCAGTTGGTTCATTTGAGAATCGCACCTTTCATGTTGCTACATCACAACGAATAAAAAATTGGTTCATAAAAGGAGGGATTGTCCTGACCGATCAGCTGAATGATTTTGAATTCAAAGATGGAAACGGAAACACAGTTAACCGTGCAAATTCGGATAAGAATCAAATAACCGGACTATTTTCAGCGGGATATCAGGGTGATCGATATTGGAATAATACTTCGGTTTGGGTGGGTTCAGGTGAGTCCGGATCACCCGGGTCAAAAACTTTTCCCAGTGCTGATGCTCGTCAAACAGATAAATCATTGCGTGGTATACACACTTCAAACTGGATGCATAATCGGTATGCTACGAGTCAGGTATCGGTATCATTTAATCAGTTTCAGTTAGATTATGTAGATCCGGCATTTTCTGTAAACAGTTCGAGCAAAAGTACTATGTCGAATCTTAGTTATTCGATAAAAAATATATGGTCAGAGCAGTTGCAGCTCCGCGGACGAGTCAGTTATGAAATGGGCTCGATTGAAAGCAATGATTATGAATTAAGCTCCATCCAACATGGTAGTGTACAACTTAATGGGCTATTTGGACCAACGCCGTGGATGTATCTATATCCGTCGATTCGGTATGATAATTATAGCGAATTTTCAGATGCATGGTCTTATGGTGCTGGATTAAATATCGAGGCCATAGATGAGAAAATGTATTTTATCGCGAATCTGAATAAAAATTATGCTCCACCGACATTTAATGATTTGTATTGGCCAATGTTTGGAAATCCAGATTTAGTGCCAGAATCTTCGGTAAAATTTGATGTTGGAACCAAATATTTATCATCATTTGCGGATTTCAGGTTGTCTTATTTCAATACAAAAGTAGAAGATGGGATTATCTGGTGGGTTGATGAATCCGGTAGTTATCGTCCATCGAATGTAAACCGAATTATGTCGGATGGTATCACTGCTGAGGTGAAACATTCGAGTCATTTTGACCAATTGTTAATTGAAATCGGTGCCGGATATACCTATTTGAATTCTACATATTCATCACGAGACGGATCAGATTTGGTTTCAGGGAATACGGTCGTTTATACTCCGGCTAATAAATTCAATGCGTCTTTTGAACTCGATTATTTGAAATCCGGAATGCGGATTGATTATCAATTTATTGATAAAAGATTTACATACGATAGCAATTCTGCCTGGCTTGATCCCTATCACCTGATTGATGCCGAGATGTACCAGTCGGTTAAGTTGAATCGAGTTGACGTCAATTTTTTGCTGGGTATTCAGAATGTGTTTGATGTCGAATATGAACAAATAATGGATTATCCAATGCCGGGAAGATACTTCAACGCAACCATATCAATCAGATTCTAAAATCAAACCGCTGAATTGCTAATTGTTACAAATTTCACAGGGTGTTTATGCACAAGTTATCAACAAATATTACTTTAAGCGATTTAACTGAAATATTTAAAAAACATGTGGATAACTGTGGAAAAGTTGTTGAAAAATAATAGGGTTTTAAGGTTGATTATCACCTAAAAAGTGTCAACTTTCATACTACCGAAAATACCGGCTCCAGTCAGAATAATAGCAATTCTGCATCCCAAAAAACCAAAGATACGATTATAAGCTACCATGAAATTTACCAGATACTACACAAAATCAACCGACCAGAGTCCATACGATTCTATTAAATTCGACTCTAGAAAGTCCGAAATCAAAAACCCAGACGGATCAAGGGTATTTTTGATGGAAAATGTGATGGTTCCGAGTTCTTGGTCTCAAGTTGCAACAGATATTATTGCGCAAAAATATTTCAGAAAAGCAGGAGTCCCTGTTAAGCTGAAAAAAGTAAGTGAAAAAGGTGTTCCAAAGTGGTTGCAAAGTTCAGAAGCCGATGAAAAAGCACTGAGTGAACTTCCTGAAAAGAATCGTTATAAAAACGAAAACGACTCCAGAGAAGTTTTCAGTCGGCTAGCGGGTTGCTGGACCTACTGGGGCTGGAAGCATAATTATTTCGATACTGAACAAGATGCCAAGGTATTTTATGACGAGTTATGTTACATGCTCGCGAGCCAAATGGTTGCACCGAATAGTCCACAATGGTTCAATACCGGTCTACATTGGGCATATGGTATCAATGGACCAGCTCAGGGACACTATTATGTTGATCCCAAAAATGGTCAGGTCAAAAAATCGGAAGATGCTTATACACATCCACAACCACATGCTTGTTTCATTCAGTCTATCAGCGATGATCTGGTGAATGAAGGCGGGATCATGGATCTTTGGGTTCGGGAAGCTCGTTTATTTAAGTATGGTTCAGGTACCGGTACTAATTTTTCAGATATTCGTGGTGAAAATGAAGCATTGAGTGGTGGTGGTAAATCATCCGGACTCATGAGCTTTCTGAGAATAGGTGACCGGGCTGCCGGCGCTATCAAATCAGGTGGAACAACACGTCGTGCAGCTAAAATGGTCACTTTGGATCTTGATCACCCGGATATTGAAGCTTATATCAATTGGAAAGTTCGCGAGGAAGAAAAAGTTGCTGCAATTGTAGCCGGATCAATGGCATGTAACAAGCATCTCAAAAAGGTGATGCAACTTTGCCACAAACCAGTTGAAATTGAAGGTCGACTCTATAATGGTGTGATTTCCCGCGACCCTAAGAAAAACAAAGATCTGGCAAAAGCTATCCGTGAGGCCAAACAAGATTTTGTGCCAATGAATTATGTAGATCGTGTGATTCAATTGGCGGCTCAGGGATTCACCGACATTGAGTTTGATACCTATGATACCGATTGGAATTCTGAGGCGTATGCTACGGTAAGTGGGCAAAACTCCAATAATTCTGTGCGTGTACCAAATGCCTTCATGCAAGCAGTAAAAGAGGATGGCGACTGGAATTTGTACGGTAGAACTGAAAAGAAAAAGGCCGCACTGGAAGACCGTGAGCCAAAACCATATAAAGTACTGAAAGCAAGTGAACTATGGGATCAAATTGCTTATGCAGCTTGGTCATGTGCTGACCCCGGAACACAGTATCACGATACCATCAACGAATGGCA
>DLXM01000200.1:12170-14083 GCA_003448835.1 Bacteroidota bacterium
CTGAATTTGATAAAATTCTATGACGAGGCTACGAACAAAATTCAAGTCGATAGTTACCGATATGCCACACGTCTATGGACCGTAGTGTTAGAAATTTCTGTACTTATGGCACAGTTTCCATCCAAAGAAATTGCTGAACTATCATACGAATTCAGAACATTAGGTTTGGGCTACGCAAATATCGGTACACTATTGATGGGTCAGGGGATTCCGTACGATAGCAAAGAAGCAATGGCAACTACGGGTGCGTTAACATCCATTATGCACATGACTTCCTATGCAACCTCGGCTGAAATGGCATCCGAATTGGGTACATTCCCCGGTTATGCACGAAATCGTGAGCACATGCTCCGAGTTATGAGAAATCATCGTCGTGCTGCATACAATGCAGAAGCAAATGAGTATGAAGGATTGACCGTGAAACCGTTGGCGATAGATCCAACTATTTGCCCGGATTATCTGCTGAAAGCGGCCCGTGAAGATTCAGACAAAGCAGTAGAATTGGGTGAAAAATACGGATATAGAAATGCTCAGGTCACCGTGATTGCACCAACCGGTACTATCGGACTTGTCATGGATTGCGATACTACAGGTATCGAACCGGATTTCGCACTGGTTAAATTCAAAAAATTAGCCGGTGGTGGCTATTTCAAGATTATCAATCAAAGTGTGCCGTTAGCCCTTAGAAACTTGGGTTATTCTGCAACTCAGATTGATGAAATTGTTAAATATGCTAAAGGTACCGGGACGTTTAAAGGCTGTAAGACAATCAATCATGATAAACTTCGTGATGTTGGTTTTACAGATGAAAAAATCGAGGCAATTGAAGCTGCACTACCAACTGCATTTGAAATCAAGTTTGCGTTCAATCAGTGGACACTGGGTGAAGACTTCTGCAAAGACTTCCTGGGTATGTCTGAAGAACAACTAAATGATTACAACTTTGATTTCCTCAAACATCTTGGCTTTACAAAACGTGAGATCGAAGATGCAAATGATTATGTATGTGGAACAATGACAGTTGAAGGAGCGCCGCATCTCAAGGAAGATCATCTGGCAGTATTTGATTGTGCAAATCGTTGTGGGAAAAAAGGTACCCGATTTATATCCGCTGCTGGTCATATCAAAATGATGGCAGCTGCACAACCATTTATTTCAGGGGCAATTTCTAAGACAATTAATTTGCCAAATGAAGCTACGGTTGAAGATTTCAAAGAAGCTTATCAATTAAGCTGGGAATTGATGACCAAAGCGAATGCACTATATCGTGATGGATCTAAGTTGAGTCAACCGTTGAACTCGAGTTCTAGTATTCTTGAGGTATTAGGTGAAGAAGAGGACGAAAAAGATTCAAACAACGATCCGGTACTGACTGCAGCACAGGATGCCGTAGTTAAAACTGCTGAGAGAATTATCCATAAATATCTTGCAGAAAGGCAAAGACTCCCAACCAGACGTGGTGGATATACTCAAAAGGCAAAAATTGGCGGACAAAGTGTTTATCTGCGAACCGGTGAATATCAAAATGGTCAAATCGGTGAGATTTTTATCGATATGCATCGTGAAGGTGCCGCTTTCCGTAGTTTGATGAACTGTTTTGCGATTTCAATCTCTTTGGGACTACAGCATGGAGTTCCGCTTGAAGAATTTGTAGACGCGTTCGTGTTTACAAAATTCGAACCAAGTGGTATGGTCATGGGAAATCCGCATATCAAAATGACTACTTCAGTTATTGATTATATTTTCCGTGAATTGGCAGTAACCTATCTGGGAAGACATGACCTGGCTCACGTTGGACCACAAGAAATACTTCAGCGAACTTTACGTCCAGTTGACAATGACGAAGATCTGGGAATAGGTACTGTTCAACCAACGAGTTTGAGTCCTGGGCATGGTGTAGTCACTGAAGAATC
>DLXM01000228.1 GCA_003448835.1 Bacteroidota bacterium
TTGCAAGTAGTTTGTCGAATGCTTCAGCTTGTGCTACAGTTCTGGGAAAACCATCCAGGATGTATCCTTTTTTAAACTCATCTTTTGAAATTGTTTCCTGAACCATTTCAACTACAACATCATCAGACACTAATTTCCCGGAATCCAATATTGATTTTACTTTGATTCCCAAAGGAGTTTGATTTTTAATAGCATTTCTGAACATATCTCCCGTTGATAATTGAGGGATTTTCAAAGATTCTTCTAAAATTTTTGCCTGAGTTCCTTTTCCTGCGCCCGGAGGTCCAAATAATATTAAACGCATAATGATTTTTTTGTAATGATTACAATATTTTTTTTGTTTATGTCTTCAGCTTTATAAGATAATAATTCTTATTCATAAAAGTGTTCCGTAATCTAGTTGGTCGAGTTAACCCAAACTAAAATTTTAGAAATGTATTTCCAGGATACGACAACTGTAGTAGAAAAAGTAATTGATAATATAGATGTGAATCTTTTAACCAGATTCAGAGAATTGATGGAATTAACTCTTTTTTCAATTCAAAATACACCGATTACAATTGCTTCGATAGTGATGTTTATTTTGTTTTTGGTCATTTTCAGTGTTGCCGGACGAATTATTAGTCGCCTAATATTTAATCGAGTTCTGGCCAAAGTTGACATGGATTCGGGCATCAGATATACGCTCACCAGATTTACCAACTACACAATCGTTTTTATTGGGGTTATAATATCCTTTCAATTTTTAGGAATTGATTTAAGCGGACTAGCTGTCATATTTGGACTATTATCTGTCGGTATTGGTTTTGGATTACAAAATGTGACCTCTAACTTTATTGCCGGACTCATATTGCTCATTGAACGCCCAATCAAAATTGGTGATAGAATCATTGTCACAGATCAGGAAGGGGATGTTATCGAAATAAATATGAGATCAACAACGATTCGATCTCTTGAAAATATTTCAATTATTGTGCCAAATGCTGATTTTATTTCCGGAAGAGTTATAAATTTCTCACATAATGATACAAGAATCAAAGTTCGGGTAGAGGTTGGGGTATCATATTCCAGTGATTTGGACCTGGTCATACAAACATTAAAGGATGCTGCAAATCAACATCCCAACATTTTAAAAGACGTAGAACCCATCGTCATTCTAAAAAACTTTGGTGAATCATCGTGGGATATGGTGGTAGTAGTGTGGATTGATGATCCACAGATGCATGTTTTAGTCGCTTCTGATATTAGAATGAATATCGTACGATTATTCAAAGAAAGAGAAATTGAGATACCATTTCCTCAACGAGACATTAACTTCCGTAATGTTTTACCGTATACAAATGAATCAAAAGAAGCTGAACAATAACACGGAATGGTTCGCGTTATACTAGTGTTGTTTGGTTAAAGCTCTTTGAAATAATGACGATAAGCGTTCCCGATTCGGATCAAGTTTGGCACACAAACAAAAATTGAGCCAAAATCCTTGTAAAACAGTACTAGATTTGTAAACAATTGTAAAATAGTTGCCAAATCATATCAACCGCATGTAAATGTGATTGATATAAGCTAGAAAAGACCGTAAATTATGGGCGTTGTGATAATTAGTTATCCAGTTATCGTTGTTATCACACAAGATTCTCAAATCACATACATCTATTGACGACTAAGACCCAGGACCTCGCTTGTAGAAGGGCGAGGTCTTTTTTTTGTCTGATTTCAATTTACGAAATTATGGGAAAATACCTAATTGTTCGTAAGATTGTCCTATCTTATTGATTGCACTGACAAAAGCCGCCGTTCTTAAGTCAATGTTGTGCCTGTCCCGGATTTCTTTAATCTCATTGTACGATGTAATCATCGTGTCCTCTAATCCCGAATCAACTAAATCTCTTTCATCGGCACCATGTGCAATTTTTTTGAATAACTCTTCAGTAAATTTTTTCCCGACGAGATCTTCAACACCCAAAAGGATTTTTTTCATCGAATTTTCTTCAAATCTACGCTCCATTCGCCCAAAACGGACGTGAGAAAGATTTTTTAGCCATTCAAAATACGATACAGTAACCCCCCCGGCATTTAAGTAATTATCTGGAATGATTAATGCACCACGATTTTTCATAATATCATGTGCTTCAGCCGTAGTCGGACCATTTGCGCCTTCACCAATAATTTTGGCTTTAATTCTGGGCGCATTTTCTTCTGTCAACTGATTTTCTAATGCTGCCGGTATTAAGATATCACACTCAACCTCAAGACCATGTCCGGATGTGGGTAAATTCTCAGCTCCGGGAAAATTTAAGATCGAACCCGTTTCTTTGCGGTGGTTCATTACAGATTCAAGATCTAGTCCTTTTTTGGAGTAAATGGCTCCCTCATACTCACATAATCCAACTAAGATTGCACCAGCTTCCTGAAAGTATTTAGCTGAGTAATAACCAACTTTTCCAAGCCCCTGAACTACAACGGTTTTTCCTTCAATTCCGGTAGTCAGACCAAGTGCTTTCATATCATCTACTTGTTCACAAGCCTCTCTGGTACCAAAGAATACACCTCTACCCGTTGCTTCGGCACGCCCTCTGATACCAGATTGGTGAATAGGTTTACCAGTAACAACAGCAGAGGCATCAATACTGGGGTTCAGTGCCCGATAAGTATCCATGATCCAGGCCATTTCCTGCTCACCGGTTCCATAATCAGGTGCCGGAACATCTAAGCCCGGTCCAATGAAATTTTTAGCCCACAATTCGTAGGTGTATCGTCTGGTTATTCTTTCTAATTCATCAACCGAATAGTTTTTTCTTTCAATTTTTATGCCACCTTTTGCACCACCAAAAGGAACATCTACAACGGCGCACTTATATGTCATTAAAGCAGCAAGTGCTGTTACTTCATCTTCATTAACCAAATTGCTATATCGGATACCACCCTTGGTTGGAGATCTGTGGTGACTATGTTCTGCTCTCCAGGCATGGATTGTTTCAACTTCTCCGTTATCACGCTCGAGTGGAAAAGTCATGTGATAAACACTGTTGCAAGCTTTAATCTGATTTAAAAGTCCGGTCGGAAACCTGGTGTATTTTGCGGCGCGATCGAAGTTTTTGTTGACCTGTTCAAAGAATTTGTAGTTGGACATGAATGAGTCTCCGGAATATTAATTTGGTCATTTGATGAATACCGATATTTAACGGCGAATTAAATAATACAAATCCGTTCAGTATACTCCAAATAGTCCTTTTTAATCTTTAAATAAAGCTTCTACAAAACTTATTCGATCAAATATTTGCAAATCCTCGATCTTCTCTCCAACACCAATATATTTTACGGGGACATTCAATTCAGATGATATGCCAATTACTATCCCCCCGCGAGCTGTCCCGTCAAGTTTTGTGAGTGCTAACCCGGTTATATCAACAGCCTGTGTAAATGCTTTTGCCTGCAACATCGCATTTTGACCTGTGGATGCATCCAAAACTAAAATAACTTCATGCGGTGAGTCATTTACAATTTTACCAATAACGCGCTTAATTTTTGTAAGCTCATCCATCAAAGCGGTTTTGTTGTGTAGTCTGCCAGCTGTATCAATCAAAACGACATCAGCATTTCGGGATTTTGCAGCCGCTACAGTATCATACGCAACAGCAGCAGGATCGGCACCTTGTCCTTGTTGAATAATGGGCACCCCTGCACGCTGACTCCAAATTGTTAATTGCTGAACAGCTGCAGCCCTAAATGTGTCTGCGGCACCCAAAACAACGGATTTTCCAGCTAGTTTGTACAGATTTGCCAGCTTTCCAATGGTCGTGGTTTTTCCAACTCCATTAACACCGACAATCAGCACAACATGCGGATGATTCGGAAGTTCCGCATCAAATTCTGCCGGTCGTTCCAACGTATTCTCTTTTAGAAGCGTAATGATTTCTTCTCGCAGTATTCGTTGTAGCTCACTACTATTTAAATATTTATCTCTGGCTACACGCTCTTCAACCCGTTTAATGATTTTTAAGGTAGTTGGGACTCCAACATCTGACCGAATCAGAATCTCTTCCAGATCATCTAATACCTCGTCATCTACCTTGTCCTTGCCGGCAATAGCGCGACTTAATTTACCTACAATACCTTCACGACTTTTTTCGAGTCCGGCCTCAAGGCTCTCTTTTTTCTTGAAACCAAGTTTTTCCAGAAATCCCATAGATTGAATAATTAGTTAAATTCTGCGCCTTTGTGGATTTGATTGAATCGAAGGATATAGTCAAAAAACGAATAGAATAGAATTACAGTTGATGTAATCAATAAAATATTCTTCAGCATCGTGTATCCCGGGAAAAAAAATGCAACAATCCAGTAAGCAGCGAGGAAATTTACGAAAATTTTACCAGACATTACCGACATAGCGACCTTCCCCCTGGTATTATTGATGAAGATAGATCCGGTTAATATTAATAAATCACGACCGATACATAGACCGACAAACCAAATTGGAATCAAATTTATCCATCCGGCATAGATGAACAACATTCCCGCAAGTAGTTTATCGGCTATTGGATCTGCAACTTTGCCCAATTCTGTAATCTCATCATTAAACCGAGCCGCCCATCCATCCAGATAATCACTAAAAATTGCATATACCACTAATCCTGTAAACCAGGATGTAATTCCTTGATTATAATGAATCCAGATCAAAATAGGCGCCACAATAATGCGACTTAGCGAAAAGAAATTCGCAAGTGTGACGTATTTGTTCTTCACGACAAATGTACGTTTGTCTATGAACTCTGGGGTTTTCATGGAGATTGTTCGGTAGTAAGTCTTATTTTGTGATTAAAATAACAATAACCTGAATGCTTTTTATATGTTAATCCATCATAAACTTCTGGAAAAAACGGTAGATACAGATCTTGTCTTTGACGGGACATTGTTAAAAGTGAGAAAAGATCGTGCATTATTGCCTAATGGGGGGATATCAACACGTGAATGGATTCAACATCCTGGTGCTTGTGCTGTAGTTCCGGTTTTTGATAACGGGGATGTCATGCTGGTTCAGCAATTTCGTTATGGTACTAAGCAGGTATTTATAGAAGTTCCGGCTGGTAAAATTGATTCGGGTGAAGCACCCGATATCACAGCTACCAGGGAGCTGGAAGAAGAAGTTGGTTTAATTTGTGATGAGTTGATTTATTTGGGTCATCAATACCCGGCAATCGGATTTTCTGACGAAATTCTTCACAATTATCTCGCTTTAAACCTTCACGAAGTTCCTGATAAAATGGACCATGATGAATTTGTTGAAAAACTGAGGGTTCCATTTGGACAGGCAATGGATTGGATTTTTGATGGAACAATTAATGATGCCAAATCTATCATCGCTTTAATCATGGCTGAACGAAAGTTACGCTGAAATCGTAATTTGCGTGATTTTTAGTGCCATGTTTTTGTGTCCTCATATTTTACTGTGATATTTGAGGTTACCGGTTACGCTGTGCCTGATGGGAATCGTTGCATCAGTTTGCAGGGTTATTTGCTTTATTTGTATTAATTTACATATATTGCACATATACAATTGTATGGACTCCATGACTAAATAATATACCATGGCAATCAGAAAGATTATCCATATTGATATGGATGCCTTCTATGCTTCAGTGGAACAACGAGACTTTCCGGATTATCGCGGGAAGCCGGTAATAGTTGGAGGTTCTCCGCAAAGTAGAGGAGTGGTCTGTACTGCCAGTTATGAAGCCAGAAAATTCGGGGTTCATTCCGCCATGCCTACCAGCCAGGCTTATCGTTTATGTCCGGATGGAATTTTTGTGAACCCACGATTTGATGTTTATCAGGAAGTATCGCGTCAAATTCGGGAGATATTTGAGCATTATACCGATTTAATTGAGCCTCTTTCCCTTGATGAAGCTTATCTGGATGTGACGGAAAATAAAATGGATAACCCATCTGCAACCCGAATAGCATATGAAATTCAACGAAAGGTATTTGAAGCTACTCAACTTACTTGTTCTGCGGGTATCGCTTCGAATAAATTTCTGGCAAAAACGGCATCCGGATTTAAAAAACCATCCGGCATTACTGTTATCACCCCCGATAAAGCACTCGATTTTATTTATCAGTTACCCATAGGAAAATTTTATGGGGTTGGTGACGCCACAGAAAAACGCATGAAAGAGCTTGGGATTCTTAATGGAGCAGATCTTGCAAAACAATCTGAACATGATTTGGTACAACATTTTGGCAAAGCTGGATTATACTATTTCAAAATTGCACAAGGTATTGATGACAGAGAAGTTAAACCTGATCGGATAAGAAAGTCTGTTGGTGCAGAGAATACCTATGCGGCTGATATCAACGATATTTCGGTGATGCACGATAAACTAATTGAGGTTGCCGAAACGGTTGAGAAGCGATTACAACGAATTGAAACAGCAGGGCGGACCGTAACGCTGAAGGTCAGATATAGTAATTTTGAAATAGCCAGTCGTAGTATCACGATGACTCATGATGTTAATACTTCCAGGGAGTTATATGATCTGGCTTTAGCATTGTTGCCCCAGACCGAAGCCGGAATCAGACCGGTTCGTTTACTTGGTATTACGGTATCAAATTTAACTCTTGGCAGAGAAGAGTCCCCGCAACTTAATCTTGGCTTATAATTTTGTTCTAAGATTATTAAACGCTTTTGGAAGCCAATTTTGCGAAGTAGACCTTTGATGCAGCTCTCACTTTTGGCGAAAGCAACAACGTTGATATCATAGTTGGAATAGCCATTAATGCAAATGCACCATCGACCAAACTAACAACAGCATTAATTGAAGCTACAGATCCAAACCATATTGAGAAAATGTAGAAATAATTATACCAGTGTTGACGCTCTGCACCAATCAAATAACCGAGACATTTTGTGCCATAGTATGAATAGGTGAACATGGTTGTGAGACTAAATATGAGTACACAAATTATCAAAATAATCACGCCAAGTTGACCCGGTAGCCCGGCTGAAAATGCCATAGCAGTTAATGTCACACCATCAACAGATGTATCTGTCCAGACACCTGTCATCAATATTGCTAAACCGGTCATCGTACAAACGATAAGAGTATCAATTACGGGTTCGATCATCGCTACGAGTCCTTCTCTGACGGGTTCGTTTGTTTTCGCAGCTCCATGGGCCAGTGCTTCGGTACCAATTCCTGCTTCATTTGAAAAAGCCGCTCTTCGGATTCCCGTTCTGATCACTTCACCAACAGCTCCACCCACAACGGCATTCCCTGTAAATGCATCTGTAAAAATCAGATTGAAGTAATATGGTATTTCTGAAAAATGAGT
>DLXM01000287.1 GCA_003448835.1 Bacteroidota bacterium
CGTTCCCTGGGATCTGCTGCGGTAACCTTCAGCGATGAATCCTATGTTGAGCAGAAATCACTCGGATTTTATCTACAGGAACAGGTAGCATTTCAAGATAAACTCTTTTTGACGGCTGCTGTCCGAATGGATAACAACTCGGCTTTCGGATCTGAGATCAATACCGTGTTCTATCCAAAATTATCTGCATCATATGTAATATCTGATGAGGATTACTTCAATGTTCCAATGATTAATGAGATGCGTTTGCGTGCTGCTTGGGGACAAGCTGGTAATGCACCGGGTCCATTCGATGCTGTTCAAACCTACGGTACAACTGCAACTACCTTACCAAACGGAACATCTGCTTCTGCTTTACAATATGTGAGCTTTGGTAATCCGGATCTTAAACCGGAACGTGGTAGTGAAATCGAAGTCGGGTTCGACCTCTCGATGCTGGATAACCTAATAGATATCGAAGCAACTTACTACAACACCACAACTAATGATGCTTTGATTAGTGTTCCAATTCCACCATCAATCGGATTTTCAGGATCACAGTTGCAGAACCTCGGTAAAATAAAAAATCAAGGTTTTGAATTGTTATTAACTGCCAGACCATACTCATCTTCGATGTTTTCGATAGAGCATACCTTATCGTTAACAACTAATGAAAATGAACTGGTTTCATTCGGTGATGGACGAGCTCCTGTTCAGTTTGGTGTATATGCTCCGGTGCATAGATTCCAGGAAGGGTATCCTTTAGCTGGTTTCTGGGCCACAAGAGTCGCACGTGATGGTAGTGGTAACATTATCAACGCGCCGAATGGTAATCCTACCGTAGAGGGCGAACAAATTTATATGGGCTCAGCGCTTCCAACCAGAGAAATTGGATTTGGAACTACAGTTTCCTTATTTGGTAACTTCCAACTCTATGTGCTCTTAGATTACAAAGGTGGACATTACCAGTTCAACGTAAAAGACTGGAGACGTGATCGATCCGGCGTATCATGGGATACTGTGAATCCAGCCGCTAATGCGGATGATGTACGTGAACTTAGATTTGCCGGGCAAACCTATCAGCATATCCAGGAAGCAGACTTTATTAAATTGAGAGATGTGTCACTCAGATATGCGGTTCCACAAAGTTTTGTATCCCGACTTGGGATTCGATCAGCATCGGTTAGTGTGAGTGGACATAACCTGGCCATTTGGACCAAATATGGTGGAGCGGATCCTGAAGTTAACTTCCATGGTGATGCCACATTTGATAGAAACGATGCCTGGACCCTACCAATGGTTCGCAGAATTTCTGCAGCACTGAGTTTACAATTTTAAGCAACCACGCGAAATAATCGAGGAAAAACAATGAAGAATAATATGATGTTTAAAAAAATATCTACGTTGGTTGCGACATGCTTAACACTTGTCCTGCTAACGTCATGTGAAGACATACTGTCGGTTAATGATCCGGGTGCTATACAAAGCGATCAATTAAATGATCCGGCTTTGGAGCAACTTATTATTAACGGTGTATATAGCGAATTTCAATTTGCGTTCAATTATTTGACGCAATCGGCCAGTATTTTGAGTGATGAAGTTTATACTGATCACACAAATATTGACCATCGTGAATTTGCACTTTTTGAGATCCGACCATCAAATGCATTAAATAGTGCGACATATACAAACCTGCAAAAGGCAAGAGTGTCGGCTGAGGATGCTGTCGTAAGATTTCAATCCTTTGATAACCCAAATCCGGTTAATATCGCTGAAGCGTATGCTTATGCGGGATATGCGAATTTAATGCTTGGATTGCATTTCTGTACGGTTCCGATTAATGGTGGCCCTGCCCAACCCTGGCAGGAAATCTTGAATCGTGCTGTTACGCATTTCACTAGTGCAATTAACACGGCTACCGGAGGCTCAGAAGCTGAAGTTCGAATCGCGAACATGGCTCGTGTTGGACTCGGCCGGGCTCATTTGCAATTGGGTAACGATCAACAAGCTATTAGTGCAGTACAAAATGTACCAGCTGGCTTTGAATTTTACGTCTATCGTTCATCGAACAGTAGCCGTGAAACCAATCTGAATGCCGCTCAGTGGATCAGTTCTGATCCATGGTTGGGCGTTGATCCACGATTCCAGAATCTGAACGATCCCCGCCTTCGTCACATCGAACAACCTAAGTTCGGATTAAACTCAAATCCGGTCTATGTTCCATTCCGACCACGTGCATATCAAGGCTGGACAGCCGATGAAGACCAGCCAATTGATTTGAACACAGGCTACATTCTGGCATCCGGATTGGAAGCACGTTATATCATAGCCGAAGCATCTGGCGCAAATTCACAAACACTTGCATTAGTCAATGAGCGTCGTGCTGTTGGAAATCAGGATGCAGTTAACTTGTCCGGTGGAGAACTTATGGCTGAGCTCAGAGAGCAAAAAGCACGTGATTTCTTCCTGACAGTTCACCGTCTCGCTGATTTGAGAAGATATTTAGATCGTTATGGTGTAGATATGTTCCCATCTGGTAATTATCCGTTTGGAAATTCAGCTTATGGAAGC
Source organism: Bacteroidota bacterium (assembly GCA_003448835.1). Lineage (GTDB taxonomy): Bacteria > Bacteroidota > Rhodothermia > Balneolales > HLUCCA01 > UBA11400. The sequence continues at coordinate 2,551 of DLXM01000287.1, forward strand.
GCAAGATGTTTCATTATTCCACAAAGTGAATTGAGCGGAAATCCAAATCTCTAACGTTCTGAATGATTGAATTAATGAATGGGTGTTGGATGATAATCGTCCTTCACCCGTTCTTTATTTTTCGAACTCGTATAAATTTATCTACAGATTAAAACGGTCTGACCCCATAAACTAACCCCATCTATTATGAAAAAAATCTTATTCATTGGTGTAGCGTTGCTAATTGCCGCGTGTTCACCTCAAACAGAAACGACTGAAACACCAGCTGCGTTGAAAACTGGTGCTGAAGTACTAATTGAGCAAGATTTTGCTATCCTTGCCGGAAAAAATGTTGGCATTATTACAAACCATACAGCAACGGTGGGTGATCGTCATATTGCCGATATCATGCATGAATCTGACAAAGTGAATGTTGTTGCTCTTTTTGGTCCAGAGCACGGAATTCGTGGCGATGCACCTGCGGGTGACAAAATTGAAGATGGAACCGATGCTGCTACAGGACTACCGGCATACTCACTTTACGGACAAATCAACAAACCAACTCCAGAAATGCTGGAAGGCATTGATGTTTTGATTTTTGACATTCAGGATATTGGTCCACGATTCTACACATATATTTCAACGATGGGTAAAGGGATGGAAGCAGCTGCCGAGAACGGCCTGACATTTGTAGTTCTGGACAGACCAAATCCATTAGGAGGGAATCTTGTTGAGGGTCAAATCAGAGAAGAAGGATTCGAGTCATTTGTAGGCTATTTCCCGATTCCTGTTACACACGGACTCACAGTCGGTGAACTCGCAATGATGATCAAAGGTGAAGCAATGCTTCCTGGACTCGAAAACCTCGACCTTCAGGTTGTTGAAATGGAAAACTGGGATCGTAGTAAATTATGGCCGGAATACAATTTGGCCTGGAATCCACCAAGTCCAAATATCCCGGACTTTGAAACAGCACTTTTTTATCCCGGGACATGTTTCTTTGAAGGACTCAGTGCCACAGAAGGTCGCGGAACTTATGAGCCATTTCTACAAGTTGGAGCGCCTTGGGCTGATGGTGAGGCAATAGCTGCTGAATTAAATGCAAAAAACCTTCCAGGTGTGACCTTTGAAGCAGTTACGTTTGTACCGGAGATTATCCCATCGATGTCCACACGTCCAAAACACTTAGGAGCTGAGGTCAAAGGCGTTAAACATATCGTAACTGATATGTATGCAGTTCGTCCGGTTGAAATCGGAATGCACGTAGTACATGCTTTCTACCACAATGCCCCTGAAGCTGAGAAAGCGACATTTTTTAATGAAGCACGTTTCGGTCGATTAGCGGGGACCAATGAAATCCACGAAATGTTTAAGGCTGGAGCAACTGCTGAAGAAGTTATAGCTTCCTGGTCAGATGAAATCTCAGTATATGATACCATGAAGAAAAAGTATCATCTGTATTGATCTAAATTGTAGTTAATCCCGAGGCGATTCAATTTATTGAGTCGCCTCTTTTTTTATATGCTTATGAAATCGCTTACCCGTTTTAATCATTTTGTGATAAGAAGAATCGAATCACGCATAACAAAATTTCGTGTGAACTTGCGAAGTCAAGGTTATGTTTTACTCACGGTGTCGTTATTATTTATGATGAGCTGCGCCCAAAATGAACCACCAAAATCACAGTTGACGGTTATGTCGTATAATATCGCTGCCGGATTTGGCGATATTGATGGAATTGCAAATGTAATTGCAGAGGCAAATCCAGATGTGGTCGGACTCCAGGAAGTTGATGTACATTGGGGTGAGCGTTCCGGATTTATCAATCAGGCTGAATATCTGGGCGCTGCGTTGAATATGCACACATTTTTCGCTGAGATTTACACTCTTGATCCTGATTCAATTCATTTGCCTGCAAAACGTTACGGACTCGCATTTCTGAGTAAATATGAATTTGTAACCACAAAAAATCACACGTTATCAAGATTATCTACGCAAACTGAGCCCCCGGAATTGATTCAATTACCTGGATTTGCAGAGATTGCAATAGAAAAAGATGGAAAAATTGTGCGATTATTTAACACCCATTTGGATTACAGGAGTGATCCATCGGTTCGTAAAACTCAGATTCAGGAAATGTTCGAAATCATGGGCGATCTGGATGACGCAATAGTGCTTATGGGTGATTTGAATGCACAGCCACATGCCCCGGAATTGGGGCCTGTATTTGCGGCTTTTGAGGATTCATGGAAGGATAAAAATGATCCGGGTTATACGTTCCCGGGGGATGATCCGGTTCGAAGAATCGACTACATCATGCACACAAAATCGATGAAATCATCCGATTCAAAAGTGATTCAAAGTGCTAAATCTGATCATGCACCGGTGATGACAATACTCGAATTTTAATAGCATTCTGAGCGATTTTCAGTAAGAATTTACTTCGAAAAAATACTTGCACAACCCGCAAAGTGGCTTTTAAATCCTGCCAAAATCGTCCATATCTGCTTAGTAAAGCAGATATTTTTCGCGAACTGACATGAAATCGCTGAGTTCCAGCTCCCAGGAAGCAAAAATTTCAGTTGGATTACTTCCATTTTTAATCATATCCATGAATCTGCGCGTACTGGTTAATCTGAGCATGGCCGACTCGTTCCACTCCAATTGTTCAGCATGGTGTTTGTGCACAGCCCAAACCATCGCCACGCCGACTTTGTATGGCTCAAATAGGTCCCGATCGGTAACATTCGCAAAGATTCCGTTGCTTTCAATACCGGTTAAATAGGGATCTCTACTATGAAATGGCAT
>DLXM01000260.1 GCA_003448835.1 Bacteroidota bacterium
ATTACAGAGATTTTGTGACCGAACAGGTGATGAATTGCATACAACATGGAACACCGTTTGATTTTGAAGTCCCACTGATCACCGCCAAAGGAAACCTTTGCTGGGTTCGCGCCATTGGAAAACCCGAGTATAAGGAAGGTAAATGTGTTCGAATTTATGGTAGTTATCAGGACATTCATGAACGGAAAATTGCTGAACTTCGCCTCCAAAACACCGCCGATAACATTCCTGGTGCCCTCTTTCAATTTATTTTAAAACCAGATGGTTCCGATGAACTACTTAATTTAACTAAAGGATCTCTTGAGCTTTGGGGAATGGAGCCCGAAGAATGCATGGCAGACACCAGTAAGGTCTGGAAACAAATTAAAGATGGTGGTGATTATGATAAAATTATTGAATCGATTCAAATGTCTGCACTTACGTTAAAGCACTGGTTTTGTCAGTGGCGAAGCTTGCGTCCTGATGGTAAACTCAGATGGCATGAAGGCAATGGTAAACCTCAAAAACTCACAGATGGTTCAGTTTTATGGGATTCTATAATCACTGACATCACAGATAAAAAACTGGCTGAATCTGAGCTTCGTGAACTTAATCTGGAGCTAGCCGAGCATACACGTCTCTTGGCTATTTCAAATGCCGATCTTGAACAATTTGCGTATGTAGCATCTCATGATCTACAGGAACCCCTACGCATGGTCACGAGTTTTTTGGCAAAACTTGAAAAAAATTACGGTCAAGACCTCGATGACAAAGCAAAACAGTACATTCATTTTGCGGTGGATGGGGCTCATCGCATGCGACAAATTATTTTAGACCTACTCGATTATTCCCGTGTCGGATCAAAAAAAGAAGAATTAACAACAATTAATCTTAATGATTTGGTTCAAGAGGCCTGGCAACTAAACACTGCTTTGGTCGACAAATTAAAAGCTAAAATTGAATACGATTCATTACCAACTGTACTTGCTCAATTAACTCCTTTAAAACAAATTTTTCAGAATCTGATCAGCAATGCAATTAAATATTCCAAGAAGGATATTCCTCCAGTTGTGACAATTCAAGCGAATGATCAACCTGATGAGTGGGTCATATCAGTCCGAGACAATGGAATAGGCATTGAACCGAATTATTACGATAAGATTTTTGTGATTTTTCAACGGTTACATTCGAATAAAGAGCATGAGGGAACTGGAATTGGATTAGCGGTCGTGAAAAAAATTGTCGAAAACCATGGTGGGAAAATCTGGGTTGATTCCACCCCAAATAAGGGCAGTACTTTTTATTTTACTATCAAAAAATGATCATTTTTTAATCCAAATCATGAATCCATCTTTAAATGATTTCCCAATGGGAATGGATGCCGTTCCACTCATGATGTAATTCCCTTCTATAAAATCGATCGCATTTCTGGAAATAATCCATGATTTGTGCACTCGGAAAAACTGACCACCCGGCAACGCATCTTCAATATTTTTTAACGTTTCGTGGACCATAATCTTTCTTTCATTATCAGTAATGTTCACATAATCACCTACGGACTCCACAAACCGTATATCATTCAATTCAATTGGCCACGTCTTTTTGTCAGATTTGACAATCAACTGTTTTGAACCTCCATTCGAAACATGATTTCGGGCTTCCACTTTTTGAACTGCTCGAAGAAACCGTTCGAATGAAAACGGTTTCAATAAATAATCAACTACATCCATCTCAAATCCCTGTAGAGCATAGTCCGGATACGCTGTCGTTAACACGATCGCCGGATAACGATCTAATGCTCGTAACAACTCAATACCACTCAACCGGGGCATATTCACATCCAGAAACATGATATCAACCGGCTCGTTTTTGAGCACTTCCATCGCTTGAAGAGCCGAATTACAGACCCCGACAAGTGACAATCCGGGGACATCAGCTATAAAACCTACAAGGATTTCACGCGCAATAGGTTCATCATCTACAACTAAACACTTCATATCAATTCCTGATTCTCAAATTATCAAACATCAAATGCATCACCATATAGCCTATCCCTTTATTTCCATTTTAATTTCAAAAAGATCTTCACTTTGTTTGACTTCAAGCGTGTGCCGATCGGGATAAATCAATGCCAGTCGTTTGCGAACATTCTCGATTCCGGTACCATTTTTGGCCGATACTACCCTGTCTCGGTTCTCGGCAAGAGGTCCCATATCGCCTTGGGATCTATTTTTGGGGGATGATTTGACAAGTGAAGAATTTTCATCAAGTAAACCAGATTTTGGCATAGTAGTTTCACGCAACACGGATTCCGTTACCGTTAAATCGTCATTCATTCCCGAATGAATCTTATTGACACAAGTAAACCGAATCCAGTTCGATTCCACTGAAATACGAATATCTACGCTGCTTTCCCCATATTTGAACGCATTTTCCACAAATGTGATAAACAACAAAGGTGCCACTCGTACCCGATCAGCATCACCTTCCACCTCAAAATTTATATCCTCAGCAAAGTCCGTGCGCATTTTCTGAAACTCAACATAATCCTGAATATATGCGATTTCATCAGAGAGACTGACCATATCTTCGCCGGACTGCTTAATCGTATATCGCAACAGATCCGACAACCTCAACACAGCTTCTGCCGCCTGCTTCGGACTCTTTCTGATGAGTCCATAAATCGTATTCAAACTATTAAACAGAAAATGCGGCTGGATCTGTGCTTTCAGAGAACGCATTTCTTGTTCACCGGCCTCCTTTCGGATTTCAGCCAATTTTCGTTCAGCGTCTGCTTCCCTAAACCAACTTCGCGAAAACTGAATCAATGACGTAATTCCCAAATACGCTACAACAAATGTGAACAAATCGACCCATTCATAGTACGATATGAAAAAATACCCTGGAAACAACCAGTCTGACAACGTTTCAAAAGTAAACTGATTCAACCAAATGCTGAGAAAAATCAACCCAACAAACGCCGGAAAATACATCAGCCATTTCCCCCGTGCCAGGAAGCGTGGAATCAGCACAAAACTATTAATTCCAACCCCAAACCAGAGACTCAAATGAAATAACAATGTGTAGATCACATCAATCCGTTCAATTGATTCTCCATATGCAAAATACCTGGACAAAAATAGGATCGAGGCACTCCAAAAAACCAGATATTCAACCGTTCGGCGCAGAAATCCATTTGAACTCATAGAATAAAGTGCTTTTCCGGTGGACATACAAATTACCCTTCTTCCTCGATATCAGGTTCTTCGAATACAAATCTGGGCTCAATCCCCACTTTACGATAGGTATATTGGTGTCTGTAAGCATCCTCAATTGACCCGTATTTCTCCACAAATTTCTTCAAATCGCGTGTCGGAGCTGTCAACAAATAATTGTCATCTTGATTTACCTCAAGTTGAATTCTTATCTGTCGATTTTTAATCTGCTCCTTAAGCCACTCCTCGCTGAACATATGCATGATCAACTCATCAGATGCAATCGACACTTTCATGAACAAATGAACCGGATAACTGAATTTTGATAATTCAAAGTCCACTTTAAAGAAATCGAAATACAATTCGCCACCAATTTCAACAAGACCGGCCAAATAAAACTCCTCAGGCTCCTCTTCATTTTGAATAAAATATAGATTCCCCAGATCTCTTGATATCAAATCATCCAAATATTCAATCGCACCAAAATCTTCATCTACATTTCCGTCAGAATCACTTCCCCCGGAATTTGCTAACGAATCTTTTTTGGCCTGAAGCTGATCTCTGAGATCACCTACACGCATAACATGAAATTTGATCGTGTTATCTGAACGCACCCAGACACCCTGAATTTGCTCATCATTCACCAAGTCGGTTGACTCAAATAATGGATGTACAGAAGGAATTCCGCACCCCGTAAATATCACAGCCAATCCTGCGACTACAATCGATAACGTAAAATTTGAAAACTGCTTTTTCATAATAGAATGTATTAAAGTTCGTGAAATTTGTACATAGATGGATGGCGCCGTTCCGGCGAATGTCACGTTGTAAAATGTAACGTTCGCGACACGTGTGTCATCCGTTGAACAAAGATCAATCTTTTCAATCCCTTAGAGAATTTTTTTCGATGAACAGTCAATTTTTGTCGATGAAAAGCTTCAAGATCCGATTATTTCTTAATCGTAAAATGAAAAGTACTTCCTTTTCCCGGATTTGATTCAACCCATATTTTGCCACCGTGTTTTTCGATGATCTTTTTACAGATAGCAAGTCCCATGCCGGATCCTTCGTATTCTTGTTTTGTGTGCAGGCGCTGAAAAATGATAAAAACTCGGTCGCTGTAGTCCGGAGAAATTCCAATACCATTGTCCTTGACCTTAATTTCCCAAAATGATTTTAATTCTTTAGCAGAAATTTGAATCTCAGGGGGACGATCCTTTGCTCTAAACTTAAGTGCATTCCCGATTAAATTTTGCAATAACTGTCGAATCGGGACACGTATTGCACGTATCTCCGGCAATTTTGAATAGCTGATTTTACCTTGAGTTTCAGATAATTGCGCCTTATACAACTGGATTACTTCATTGACAACTTCGCCTAAATTAAAATCACTGTATTCTGTCTCAACCCGGCCGACTCTCGAATATTCAAGTAAATCCAATATAATACTTCGCATTCGTTGAGCACCATCCACAGCAAAATGAATATACTGTCGCCCTTTATCATCCAGCTTGTCATTGTATTTTTTCTCAATTTGAGACAAAAAGCTGGAAATCATACGTAGGGGTTCTTGCAAGTCATGTGATGCCACATACGCAAATTGCTCCAATTCAGCATTCGAATCTGCCAGGGCTTTTGCTCGTGATTCGAGCTCATCATTTAGTTTATTAAGGCGTTGATCTGCCTCTTTTTTGTCCGTAATGTTTTTGGCAACACTGTAAATCAACCCCCTCTTCATAGAGAATTGTAGTTGTCCATGACAGCCAGATTGTATCGCCATCTTTTCTATATATCGGTTTTCAAAAAATGACTTTCCTTCACCTTTTTTAATACCTTTGATCTCTTTTCCGGTAATTTTTATATCATCAGGGTGAACAAAGTTCTTGATGGGCTGTGTTAATAATTCCGACTCAGAATACCCAAGTATTTGACTCATGGCCGGATTCACTTTTTTATAATATCCATCCATTCCGGCAACACAAATGATGTCTGGTGCAAAGTTGAAGATCATTTCAATCTCTTCATCAAGTTGTTTTCGCCTTATTTCTGCACTAAGTTGGTCACAAACTGGTTGAATCAGGGCATCAAAATTTTCAACATGTACGTGTTCCTCTCTGAGTCCAAATAATAAAGTTGCTACAACTTCATTATTGTGAATTAACGGGTATCCAAGAAACGTGTTTAATCCAATTTCACTTGCAGCTTTGTTTCTCAAATATAATTTTCGACTACCAATTTTATTCCAATGAATACGCTCTTTCTTTTTCCAAATTGTACCGGGAAGACCTTGTCCAACTTTCATCACGATATTGTCTTTGGTCATCTCATAAAATCGTTCCCCCTCTGGATTATTGGCATATTTTGCGACCATGTTTATGATTTTTTTATCCATATTCACGGTCCATATTTCACAAAGATCAAAATCTAACACCGGTTTAAATAGTTCTAACACCCCCCGTAATGAATCCTTCAGCATGAATGAAGAATTCATTACCTGATTGATATCATTGATTAATTTTCGATATATCTCTCGATTTTTTCTTTCGGTTACATCTCTTTCAATCGCGAACCAATGTGTGTACCATCCATCTTCATTAGCTACTGGTGTAGCTTTAATATTAATCCAGAATTCCTCACCATTTTTTTTATAATTAATGGTTTCCAGCTCGCATGTTTCCCATCTTCGTAGTTTTTCACCAAATTCCCGAAGTAATTTTTGATCTGTTTTGGGACCCTGAAGAATTCTTGGGTTTTTACCAAGTACTTCATCCGATGTATATCCCGTCATTTTTGTAAAGGCTTCGTTCACAAAGATAATTCTGGGACCAGGTTCATCCAAGGGTTCTGCTTCTGTAATCAATACAGCATCTTGCGTATTGGTCAAAACCGATTCGAGTAGTTTAAGATGATGTTCTCTGGTTTTACGGTTCGAAATATCATGCATGATGGTGGTAGTATTCAATTCTCCTTCATCATTCTCGTAGATTGCTGAAGTAAATTCAACATGAAATCTCTGACCATTTTTTCTGATACAAATAAGTTCGCCGGAAGCTTTACCCGTTTCTAATCGTTCTTTCAACATTTGCTCAAGATGCGGTGTATTGGGATCAATGATCCCCCCTCGACCTAGTTCCCTGAACTCCTCAACAGTATAACCGAACATTTCACAAGCAGCAATATTTGCATCTTCTATTCGTCCATCTGGATTTGTGACAAAAAATCCGAGCATCGAGTTTTGAAATGCTGCACGATATTTTTGCTCACTGGCGTTCATCAGTTGTTGATTGAACTTTTTAAGTGTGATATCCTGTATCGTACCAAATAATTTGATCGTCTTTTTATGTACAACAATGGGTTTGCACGTAATTCGTGTCCATATAGTGCGATTGGCCGAAGTTTTTGCAGTTAATTCTAAATCAAAGACCGATCCTTTTTCCAATGAGTTGTTAATGGCTTGATCTAATACCAAACCTGCTTCATCAACAAAGAACTCGTTCATGATGTCCAAACTCAATTTCGCTGAATCAGAAATCTCGAAAATGTTATAAACCTCTTCAGTCCATGTTAATTCTCTTGTATAAACGTCAAATTCCCATCCACCAACGTGAGCTTTGGACTGTGTTTCTGTAAGCAGATTATGATATTTTTTATTTTCAGAAATATCCCTGACTGAAGTTACTTTAAACCGACTACCGTCACTATATTCAAGCAACATTGCTGAAGCATAGATATCAATAAACTGACCATCTTTTCTTTGAACAGTCCATTCTGCATCTAATTCTTCGTTTCCGGAGATAAAAGCATCGTGTAAATCCTGCAACAACTGTTGATTTTCGGTTGGTACAACCTTAGTAAAGGGTTGTCCAATTAATTCTTCCCGCGAATATCCATAAATTTTACAGTATTCACTATTCACATCCACAAAGATCCCATTCGTATCTGTTATACAAATTCCCGTTGTCGACGAATCAAAAACAGAATGTAATAATCTCTCAGCCGAATTTAATTTAAGTGCATAGTTTTTGGCTTCAGTGATATCCAGCATCCCAATCGATAAAAGTTGAACCTTATTATGTCGACCCAAGACCGGAGTTATATGATATTGAAACCATAAGTTGTTACCCTTGATATCAGCAATTTCTATCTCTCCACTACCCTCATCACCCGAAAACGCAGTGCGGACATCGTATATCAGTTTGGTTGATTTGACGTTAGATGTGACATCAAAAAAAGATTTGCCCGACATGTTAGATGGAAATCCGAGTTTTACCGCC
>DLXM01000236.1 GCA_003448835.1 Bacteroidota bacterium
ATACTAACAATCCGTGAAGGGGGACTTAAAAATCACCTTGGAATCATGAATTATGGACTTTTAATTATCACAATGTTAGTCATTTCACGATTTTTTGATGCTGATATCAATTTCGTGATTCGCGGAATTCTATTTATTCTTGTTGGAATCGGCTTTTTTGTTGCCAACTATTGGATGGTAAAGCAACGAAAATCAAAACAGTCCTAAACATAATCTCATACATTTTACACAAAATGGTATAACGCTTTAGCACGAGATAGTTTGCACCTTTAGATCATAACATTAATAAGGTTCAAACTATGACAACACATAAAAATAATACGATTTATATTCCGCTCGAAGGAGTCGAAAGTGAGCATTGTGCCCTCATCGTAGATAAAGGCCTCAGTAAAGTAACCGGCATTGATTCACACAAAGTCGAGTTAAATAATCGCAGAGCCGTAATCGAATCGGATGATGCGAATAAAACACTCCCTCAAGCAATTCAAGCAATCCGTGATCTTGGTTATGGAGTAACTACTGTAAAACAGTCTTTCCCGGTATTAGAAATGACTTGCGCATCGTGTGCAGTGAGCGTTGAAAGTATGATAAAATCGCTGGATGGCGTTGTTTCTGCCTCTGTAAACTATGCCTCCGAAAGCGTATCGGTTGAGTATCTCCCAAATGTGGTACAACCCGTGGATATGCAAAAAGCAGTTCAGGGAGTGGGATATGATATTCTCATCGAAACGGACTCTGACGAAGCAACAACACTGGACGAAATCCATGAGGATAAATTTAACCGCCTGAAATGGCGCACCATCTGGGCGAGTATCCTGTCTTTGCCAGTTGTCATTATTGGGATGTTCTTTATGGATATCCCCTATGCCAACGAAATTATGTGGGCGTTGTCTACCCCCGTGATTTTATGGTTCGGGAAGGAATTCTACATCAACGCCTGGAAACAAGCACGACATGGATCAGCCAACATGGATACTCTGGTTGCCCTAAGTACCGGTGTAGCCTACATATTTAGTGTTTTCAACACGCTATTTCCTGAATTTTGGCACGATCGCGGACTCCATGCGCACGTCTATTTTGAAGCAGCAGCAGTTATCGTTGCATTTATTTTGCTTGGTAAATTACTTGAAGAAAAAGCCAAAGGTAACACATCTACGGCCATCAAAAAGCTTATGGGACTCCAGCCGAAATCCGTGACCATTGTTGATCAAGATGGCAATCATAAACAGATTCCTATCGAAGAAGTCTCAAAAGGAGACATAATCCACGTTAAACCGGGTGAAAAAATTGCGGTGGATGGAATCGTTGTAAGTGGCTCATCATATGTGGATGAAAGCATGCTGAGCGGTGAACCCGTACCTGTACTTAAAGAAAAATCCATGGATGTGTTTTCCGGAACCATCAATCAAAAGGGAAGTTTTCAGTTTAAAGCCGAAAAAGTCGGTTCAGAAACCATGCTGGCTCAGATTATCCGGATGGTGCAGGACGCACAAGGTAGTAAGGCTCCGGTGCAAAAACTGGTGGATAAAATCGCTGGAATTTTTGTCCCTGTTGTGATAGTGATTGCGATTGTATCCATGATCACATGGATAATATTAGGTGGTGAAAATGGATTCACTCAGGGACTTCTGGCATTGGTGACCGTTCTGGTAATTGCCTGTCCGTGTGCACTTGGACTTGCAACTCCGACTGCAATTATGGTCGGCGTGGGTAAAGGTGCGGATCAGGGGATTCTGATCAAGGATGCTGAGAGTCTGGAACTGGCTAAAAAAGTTACCGCTATAGTATTGGATAAAACCGGTACAATCACTGAAGGACGACCTGCTGTAACCGGATCACTATGGCTAAACAACGATGATTCGTCTAAAAACATACTTTTGGGTATTGAAAAACAGTCCGAACATCCACTTGCAGAGGCTGTAATCCAACATTATGAGGGTGTTGACGCCAAAAGTGTCGATAACTTTGATAGTATAACCGGAAAAGGTGCTAAAGCTGATGTTAATGGCAAATCCTGGTATGTAGGTAACAAAAAACTCCTCTCTGAAAACAAAATTTCGATAGATGCTGATCTTCAGAAACAAGCTGATCTTTGGAGTAAGGATGCCATGACCGTAATCTGGTTCGCTGATGATTCTACCGCTCACGGTGTAATCGCAATCGCGGATAAAATTAAATCTACTTCACAGTCTGCGGTTTCTCAACTCCAGAGTATGGGCATCGAAGTCTATATGTTGACGGGAGATAATGAAGCGACTGCTAAATCAATTTCCGACAAAATTGGTATCCAACATTTTAAAGCCGAGGTCTTACCGGAGCAAAAATCTGATTTTGTCAAGGAATTACAGAGTCAGGGTAAGGTTGTGGCGATGGTCGGGGATGGAATAAATGACAGCACGGCATTAGCGCAAGCGGATGTGAGCATTGCGATGGGTAAAGGGAGTGATATTGCGATGGATGTGGCCAAAATGACCATAATTTCATCGGATTTGAATAAAATTCCAATGGCCATAAATCTATCAAAACAAACCGTCGCGACCATTAAACAAAACCTATTCTGGGCCTTTATATACAACATAATCGGGATTCCGATTGCTGCCGGAGTTTTATATCCGATTACCGGATTTCTTTTGAATCCGATGATCGCCGGTGCAGCTATGGCCTTGAGTAGCGTCAGCGTTGTGACAAACAGTTTAAGACTAAAATGGAAAAAATAACAACCAGTAGGCTACAAACCTAAAAAGTGCGTAGTCTTATGTATGCGCACTCTTTAGATTTTCGAAAATCAAAATCAATAAAAAATACTCTTTTAAAACTCTATGAAAACTTTAAAATTCAAAACAAACATTAAATGTAGTGGATGTATTGCTACAGTAACTCCTCACTTAAATGCGCTGGATGGCGTTGAAAATTGGAAAGTTGATCTGGAGAATCCGGAAAAAATTCTATCTGTTGAATCAACCGGAGCTACAGAATCTCAAATTATTGATTCAGTGATTACCGCTGGATATAAGATTGAAAAAATGAGTTAACATGAACCTATTCTCCACCATTTCATGTCCAACATGTTCACATCAGAAAAAGGAGATTATGCCAATCAATGCCTGCCAGTACTTCTATGAATGTGAAAAATGTCACACCGTATTAAAACCACTACCTGGAGACTGCTGTGTTTTTTGTAGCTACGGTTCTGTTAGATGTCCACCAGTACAAGAAGGTAAAAACTGCTGTTGAATTTTTATCATCTACTTGGTAAAAATAAATCAATATGCAGTTTATGGATGAATTTTCGACTTGGATTGAGTACTTTCATCATAGCTTTTTAGAACGTGATTCTCGAACACGTTTCCCCTGGAATGAATCTACAATCTCTTAATCGTCGATCTACATGAAATTCAAGAATCTGATATACCTACTTTTCGTTTTTTTTATTGCTTGTCAACCACAAAAAACGGAGGAAGTCCGCCGTTGGGAAGCGCAAGCTGAACAAATTACAATCATTCGCGACGACTTCGGAATTCCCCATATTTATGGAAAAACTGACGCTGATGCGGTTTTCGGGTTGTTGTTTGCGCAGGCAGAGGATGATTTCCGCCGTATTGAGCGCAACTATGTGTGGGCAACAGGACGACTTGCAGAGCTCGAAGGTGAAGACGCGATTTACAGCGATCTCCGTGCAAATATGTACATGACCGAAGCCGAAGCCAAAGAAGCGTACGATAGTGCTCCTGATTGGCTCAAAGCATTGAGTCAGGCATTTGCCGACGGACTAAATTATTACCTGTATACTCATCCCGAAGTGACACCGAATATCATAACCCGATATGAGCCATGGATGCCAATGTTTTTCAGTGAGGGATCAATCGGTGGAGATATCGAACGGATTTCAACCCAACGTATCAAAGCGTTTTATGAAGAGGATAAATCAATGGGTCTGAGTGAATTCAATGACGGACTACATCATCCGGATCCCTATACTGAGCCAAAAGGTTCGAATGGATTTGCTATTTCTCCCGAATTATCGGCAACCGGAAATGCGCTGTTACTTATCAACCCACATACCTCGTTTTATTTCAGACCTGAAGTCCACGTGGTAAGTGATGAAGGTCTGAACGCATATGGTGCAGTAACGTGGGGACAATTTTTCGTCTATCAGGGATTCAACGAAAAAACCGGATGGATGCATACATCAACATATGTGGATTTCATTGATGAATTTGTCGAGGATATTGTAAAAACAGATAGTACGTTACAGTATAGATATGGTGATGAATTGCGGGATGTTGAAGTTCATACCGTTACTTTGAAATACAAGGATGGGGATGCCATCGGTGAACGGGAATTTGAGTTTTACCGAACCCATCATGGTCCAATTACGCATAAACTGGATGACAAATGGGTTGCCACAAAAATCAATTGGGATCCGGTGAATGCCCTTACCCAGAGTTTTACACGCACAAAATTAAATAACTACGATGAGTTCCGTGAGATGATGAGTATTCGGACCAACTCTTCAAATAACACAGTTTTTGCGGATGCAGAGGGGAATATCGCGTATTTTCACGGTAATTTTATTCCGAAAAGAAATCCGGGGGTGGATCCGTCGCAACCTTTGGATGGAAGTGATCCTGAAACTGATTGGATTGGAATGCACACGGTTGATGAGAGTATCGTGGTAGCAAATCCGGGCACAGGGTGGATTCAAAACACGAATTCATCACCATTCTCTGCAGCAGCTGAGTTTAGTCCGAAACAAGATGATTATCCGCGCTATATGGCTCCAGATCGCGAGAACTATCGTGCTTTGCATGCGTTACGGGTGTTAAAAGATGCCAAAGATGTAACTTTGGATGGGCTCATTGAGCTGGCTTATGATCCGTATCTACCGGCGTTTGAGACATTGGTGCCGATGTTGACTACGGCGTTTGAGCGTGCCGGTGGGAATAAACCGGATTTAAAGGAAGCGGTAGATACGCTTCGGAACTGGGATTATCGTACTTCGAAAGAGTCGGTGGCTATGTCGCTAGCACATTATTTTGGATCAGAGTATGCCCGGGATTATGGGAGTCCGGATTTATTGATTCCGTTTAATCAGAATAATTTGGGTGTTAAAGTGATGCGCCCGGGGAATGCGGAATTACTTGAGACTTTTGCGAGAGCGATGACCAAGTTGAATGAAGATTTTGGTAGCTGGGAGACTCCGTGGGGTGAGATTAATCGTTTTCAGCGTCTGAGTGGGGATATTGATTTGGAGTTTGATGATTCGAAGGAAAGTTTGCCCATTGGGATGGCATCGGGTCGTTGGGGTGCGTTGGCATCATTTGGCGCAACAGCCAGACCGAATACAAAACGAATTTATGGTTCCTCGGGCAATAGCTTTGTAGCTGTAGTTGAGTTTGGTGAGCGAGTCCGTGCGAAGAGTATCTTAGCGGGTGGACAAAATTCGGATCCATCGTCACCGCATTTTTATGATCAGGCTCAGCGATATGCAGATGCAGACTTCAAAGATGTAGCGTATTATCGCGAAGATGTTGAGGCACGGGCGAAAGAAACGTATTCACCGGGTAAGCGAAAATGAAATACTCAAAGCAAGAGTTGACCGTGCAGTACATAAATCAGGAAATTTAGTGAGAAACTGTTGTCTCAAATTTGACAGTTAACATTGCATTCAAACGTTGAACAAAAAGACATTAACCATTAATAATTACAATGCGTCCATATATACTGGCAGAAACTAACTGGAAATCGTTACAAACGTATCGATATGACATCGCCATCCTTCCTTGGGGAGCTACAGAGGCGCATAACTACCATTTGCCATACGGAACTGATGTCATTGAAGCGGATTTTATAGCTGCAGAATCTGCTCGAATTGCCTGGGAGTTGGGAGCTAAAGTAGTTGTATTGCCGACCATTCCATTTGGGGTCAATACCGGACAATCGGACATCTATCTGGACATGAATTTGAATCCGACAACACAGTTAGCCATCTTGCGGGATGTCATTGACACACTAAGCCGTCATGAAATCCATAAACTGTATATTCTGAACAGTCATGGCGGGAATGATTTCAAATGGATGTTACGCGAACTGGGACTCCAATTCCCTGAAATGTTCCTATGTACAACTAATTGGTTTACATCAATGGACAAATCGAAGTATTTTGATGAGCCGGGTGATCATGCTGATGAAATGGAAACCAGCTTGATACTCCACTTGAAGCCAGAATTAGTGCTACCACTCTCCGAATGTGGGGATGGAAAAGAGCAAAAAAGTAAAATTGCGGCCATGAAAGAAGGATGGGTTTGGGCAGAACGCAAATGGTCTCAAATATCCAAAGACACAGGCGTTGGAGATCCGAGCAAAGGAACAGCTGAAAAAGGTGAGCGTTTTTTCAGGGATGTAACTCAAAAAATCGGGCATTTCCTGGTTGACCTCAGCAAAACCGACACCACCAACCTCTACGAAGACCCCTCCTAAACATCTTTCTTAACCCCAGCGCGAGTAGTTTGTATTTTTCGGGCCTTCTCGATCCTCTTCAACCCCTTCACCCAAGTGCGAGGCTAATCAAATTCAAGACCTATATTTTCGCAGTGAAACGCAGGAAAATCTCATCCTCTTCTCCCCAGTGCGCAGTTTATCAAATTTAGCACCTATATTTTTCGAGCGAAGTGAAGAAAAATCTCAGTGCTAAATTTGATAAACAAGCACCCCCTATATTTTCCGAACCGTCTTCCTCTTCACCCCAGTGCGAGGCTAATCAAAATTGGCACCTATATTTTCCGAGCAAAGCGAAGGAAAATCTAAAGTGCCAATTTTGATTACCGAGCACCCTTAGTCGTCTTTGTAAATCTCCTTAATCACATCACTATATCGATCATAAATCACACGACGCTTAATCTTCAATGTAGGAGTCAACTCACCCCCATCGATCGTAAACGGCGTAGAAATCAAACGGAACTGACGGATTTTCTCATGAGAAGCCAATTTCTTATTAAACAGCCTCATTTCCTTATCGATGAAATCCTGAATCTCCTTCAAATTGATCAAATCCTCATCGGACCCAAAACTAACATTATTTTGACGGCACCAGGACTTGCACACTTCCAGATCGGGAACAATCAAAGCAGCCATGAAATTTTGAGCTTCCCCAATAACCACAACCTGATCAATCCAGACCGAACTCTTCATCATATCTTCGATCGGGCCCGGATAAATATTCTTCCCACCCGCGTTAACTATCATGTGTTTCAGACGATCCGTTATCATCAGATAACCTTGGTCAAACTTACCGATATCGCCCGTATGAAACCATCCATCCTTATCAATAACCTCTTTAGTTTCCTTCTTCTTACCCCAATATCCCTGCATCACATTTGGACCCTTACAAAGAATTTCACCTTCAGCGGATGTTAGATTACTTGGATACTGGTTTCCGGATAATTGAGCAATGATCTTGTTGTCATCAACCTTTTGAATACCCACAGTAACACTAGGAATTACATGTCCAACAGTGCCGTAACGCTGTTTTCCACCCGGATTAATCGTCATAACGGGTGATGTTTCAGTCAGACCATACCCTTCAACAATACGCATCCCAGCAGCAGCAAAAAAGTTACCAATATCGGCCGGTAATGCTGCCCCACCGGATACAAACAATTTCACACGTCCACCAAAGCGCTCTCGAAGTTTCGAAAACACCAGTTTGTCAGCTATGACCAACTGCACCGAAGTAAATCCACGTTTCCCTTTAACATAATCAAGTCCAACTTTTGTCGCCCAGTTGAATACTTTTTGTTTGGACCCACCTGCATCCTGAACACTTTTCAGTACCAGATTGTAAATTTTCTCGAATAGTCGCGGAACCGAAATCACAACCGTTGGACGAGCTTCAAGCAAATTCTTTGAAACTGTGTCTATACTTTCAGCATAGAATATTTCTGCTCCAACGGACAACATTCCATAATACCCGCAGGTACGTTCAAATGAATGGCACAACGGCAAAAATGATAATGAACGGTCCCGGTCGTTCAGGTCCAGCATTGAAAGTGCGTTCACGATGTTACTGACAATGTTATCGTGGGTCAACATTACCCCTTTAGGTTCACCCGTCGTACCGGATGTATAAATTAGTGTGGAAATATCCGAAGGTTTAATAGCTTTGGTTCGCTTTTTAATTTCAACCATGTGTTTATCCAACACTTTGCTTCCTTCAACAAGCACACTATCGAACATGTGAACAAAATTATATTCAATCAAACTTCTGTTCTGTGGCATATCGAACGCAATAACCATCGTTGTATCTTTGCATTCTTCAAAGATATCCACCGCCTTTTTCAACTGGATTGGTGTTGAAACAAGAAATATTTTGGATCCTGAATCCTTGAGAATATATGCGCACTGATTTGGTGGCAATGTAGCATATAGAGAAACATTGATACCGCCAATAATCTGAAGTGACATATCGAAAACCGCCCATTCGTATCGATTCTCACTCAAAATTGCTACTCGATCGCCAGGTTTTACACCTTTTTCAATGTAATAAGCAGCAAGACTGTACACATCCTTGTGAAATCTATCCCAATCCAATTCAACATAAGGGTCATTCGGTCCGGGTTTATACGCAAAAACCGTTTTCTTTTTGCCCGTATATTTGTGATGTAAATTGTGAAATAACTCAGCAATTGTATCAAATTGAACTGCTTGTGACATAGATATCTATTTTTGGTTTATTGTTGCCGCAACGACTTAACGTTTTTTTACCTGACGAAGGTTAACTCAAACACTTCTGAGTAGCTAATATACTAAAACGGACGAAATTGTCTAATAATTCAAGATTGATGATGATCTTTCTTGATAATATCCGGTTTACGAGTACAATTCTGGGGATCAGCACAGGATCCTCGGAATTGCAAGTTGTGGGCATCTATCTTGAATTCGTGAATTCTTTCCATCAACGTTTTTATTTCATGGATGCGGGGATCACAAAATTCAATGACTGCACCACAGCTATCACAAATTATATGGTCGTGCTGTCGATATGCATATGCGCGCTCATAATGAGACTGGTTTTTACCAAACTGATGTCGCTGGACCAAATCACATTCTACCAATAGATCGAGCGTATTATAAACGGTTGCCCGGGATACTCGATACCCGGTGTTTTTCATGCGGAAAAACATATCATCAGCATCGAAGTGTCCATCACTTTTATAGATCTCTTCGAGTACCATAAATCGTTCAGGAGTCTGTCTGTGACCCTTATCTTTTAAATAGACACGAAAAATCTCTTTTACTTCAGCAATTGTATCTTCATGTGCCGGGGCTGCCATAATATGCGTTTTTAAGTTATTCTTGTCCGAATAATATACACAAATTGCCTAATACTTTATATCAAATTCGGACAACGGATCAGCTGATATTGTCATCATGAATGAAGCGGGATGCCGCCCAACGGCTACCGATGAATCCCATAAAGACAGATAAGGCCACAAGTCCGCCAATCAGGAAATACCACTTCCCGAACGGCCATGGCAAGACACCAAATTGTGGAACAAAAACCACAATCACTTTATCAAAAAAGATCCAGATAAAACTGACCGCTAACACGGCCGCAATCAGTCCCTGCAGGATTCCTTCCATCAAAAATGGACTTCGAATGAACCGATTCGTCGCCCCCACCAGTTTCATGGCACGGATTAAAGGCTGTTTGGCATAAATCGTGAGCCGAATCGTATTAAAGACCAAAATCATAGCAGTAAATAAAATCAACAATCCAATTCCACCTCCTGCCAGCAAAACAGATTCCATTCTTTGGTCAATCACACGAAGCAGTTCGAGGTTAAAACTTACTTCATCCACTCCCCTGATCTGTTCGATTTTAGCCAAATAAACGGCAAGTGTGTCTGTGGAGACATCCGCAACTGGTCTGATTCGATACGATGCCGGTAAAAAATTCAAATCTGCCAACGGAGTTCCTTCAGCCCCAAAAAGTTCACGAAAAACTGCGGCTGCACTATCTTTACTGATATAATTGACGGATTCCACGATGGGCAGCGCACGGATTTCGTTTCGGATAGCCTGCTGTCGCTGATCGTTCATCTCCTCGAGAAACACCTCAATTTCGATGTCATTTCGAATGGATGATCCTATATCGTAAGCACTGTAATAAAAACGTCCAATGATACCAATCAGGATCACTGAAATAGTAAGTGCAATTATGGATGTAAGCGTTGCGAGTGGCGTCCGCTTAAATCCGGAGTATCCTTCTTTTACGATATATGGTAAGCTCATGTGTTGAAAAATATGAAATCGAAACTGTCAATACTACGTTTATTTTGCATTTTAATTGCTGAAAATCACTCTAAGTCCAAATCGAAGCCTGCGAGACGGCATCGGATAGGGGGCAGTTTCATAATATCCGAACTGACCAAGTCCATCAGCCACATTTTCCCAACGCACCAACACCATTAAATTTCGGATTCGTGCCGATAGGTCGTAATCCAACCGAAAAAATCCGGGAATTGGATCGGTATTTCCGGCCATATTCCAAACATCCGCTACAGGAATATACTCAGGTGTGTGATATGCCATTGGCGACAAAATTCCATAGAATCCGGTTTTGATGAATGCTGCACGTTTTAAAACATATCCTTTCCAATGGATGGAAGCTCTGTTCCAGATTCTTACGGTTTCGTCAGTTAATGCATTTCCACCGCCACTACCATCCAGTTCGTTGGTATATAAATGAGCAGTTGACGACAGCCCAATTTCCCAATTATGAGTATTCAATAGGATCGATGCATCGCCGCCAATCTGACCAATGTTACTGAGTTGTGTAAACGAACTATCAAACTGCACAATAGTAAATCGATCAAATTTCGTCTGATATCCTTTTAGCCCGGCGGATAATCCTTTATCCCGATTGCCCACCTCAAATCCAACAGAAACCCGCGAAAATGGAGCAGATTTTAACTCCCGATTTCCGCGCAAAGATCCGATCCAATACAAGGACTGCATTGTTGGCATTGTTGATCCACTTGAAATCGACCCGAACAATTTAATTGCTCTTATTGGATGCAATTCGATTCCGGCTGTTGACTCGAATCCGCTATAACCATCACTCCGATTAGAGGATCGAATATCCACCGGGACTGAAACTCCCCGCATTGGAGTAAAATTTGCCGCTAATCCACCGTCAAAAACCGCCCAGTTTCCATAATCGAGTGTATAACTATAGTCGTTATCTGTTAGATAATACCTACCGTTGATTTCGACCTGAGCCTGTATCCATTTTGTATTTAACTGATGGACGCCACTCAAATGCAAACTTTGCCATCGATATTGACTGGAGTCCTGAAATGAAGCATAGTTTCTGCGATATCGATCATAATAAAAAACAAGTCTGGATTCAGCGAATAACGACGGCTTGGTTACTGTTGAGTCGCCTCGCTCCGTCATTAATGAATCGGATGAACCTAACGAGTCGGATTTAGCAATTGATTCACGACTTCCTCCTCTTCTCAGCAATGAGACTTGAAATTGTGTGCTTCTTATTCTGGAATTCGCATCTGATCTCACCGGACTCGCAAAAAACCGGCTAAAATTGAACGCTACAAGATCAGTTATGGAATATCCATCTGATTCCTGCTGCTCGGCTCCATTATAAACGACCATCGCCTGAGCCACATATTTTTCATTCAGGTGACGAAATACCCTGCCCGATAATTGCCTGCTAAAAGTTTGAGTCCGGGGATACTCACCTTCATTATTTTTCCCCTGAAACACCACATCAAATCCGGTTTGCTGATTTACCATTTGCGAAACATGTCCATCAGTATTTCGAAGTTCGAATGCAGTTTGCTCGTACGACACACGGGTTAATGGTTTTCGGGTGTAGTATTTTTGTAGATTTACGTTAGTTCGAAGATTAAGTCCGGTACCGGATTGTGTAATCTCTGATATTCTTTCCAATGGTATAAATGCAGATTTGTTATTTCCGGTCACTGGATCATATGAAAGCATTCCTTCAATATATATGGATTGATTTAATGGCAACCTCCCATCAATCAAATGAAAATCATTTCGGTTAAATCCACCTAAACGATGCGAAATCACTCCATTCGAACGGGATAACAGCTCAGAATATTCGAACCATTGATTCCAGCGAAGTGTACTGTCGGTCTGGATAACAGTTGATTGCATGGCTTTGGGTGCATTCAACGGATAAATCGGAAATTTGAGTATGAATTCTTTGGGTTGATTCCTGGCTCGGGTTGAATCTATTCGTATCTGACCCCGTTGAGTGGAGTCTGGAATTGCAAATCTGTTTCTAAGCGAGTCGGTTTGACCTGGCAACACTGGATCAGGTTTTTTGGGAATGGTATCAACCGGCACAGGCTGTGGTGGCACCGGATCAGCAGGCACAGGCTGCCCAAAAACGTACTGAGTTTGAACCGCCAGAATCAGTAAGACCAAAACACAGATAACTCGTATCACCTTAAATGGACAAGTACCAATTCTATGTTGTGGATTATTATCCATTAATTAGCGAACTCAGATTTCAGATTGTACGGAAGTTCATTGATTCCATTTAATTGGCGTCGCAAAATATCTAAAGCAATGGTCGCCGAACGCTCTTTATTCAGGCTTCGATCATTAAATAACTGCGCTTTAACCGCAAAATGTGTCTCAGGTGACCAAAAACCAATCCATACTGTCCCCACGGGTTTATCCGGAGTTCCACCTGTCGGACCCGCAACACCTGTGGTTGAAAGTCCAAATTTTGTACCGAATTTTTCAGCTACTTTTTTTGCCATCGCGAGCGCAACTGGTTTACTCACAGCTCCATGTTCAATTAGCATGCTTTCGGGAATATCCAGTAATTCTGATTTCATCTGATTGGAGTAAACCACCAGGCCACCATCAAATACCGAGCTGCTTCCACTTACATCGGTTATGAAATGCGCAAGTTGTCCACCACTACAACTCTCAGCAGTTGCTACTTTTGCATGAATCTTAACCNNCTTATCCAGCGCATGAACTACGGCGGACTCAAGCTTATCTTCATTTTTTTCGGAAAATATAAAATCCCCCGCGGTCTTTCGAATGTGTTCCTGCAACGCCAAAGACTGAGTTTTCGCTTCATCCATTGTACCGGCATAACTACTGATTCGAAGTGTAATCGAGTGTCGGTGTGGCAAATAGGCCATGGTCAGTCGGTCATTTAAAAAACCTGATAAATCCCCTATTACCAGATCACTCAAATTGCTCTCACCGATACCAGTCAGCTGAAAATAATGGGCATAATATCCGGTTCCACCACCATTTTTCACTTTCAGACGAGGCATCACCTCATGGGTCATTAGATATTTCATTTCGTATGGGACACCTGGCAAGACTACTACAATTTTCCCCTTCGACTCAATCCACATCCCGGGTGCTGTACCTTTTTTATTTAACAAAACCTCAGAGTTTGCCAACACATCTGCCTGCGAATGATTCGATTCAGACATTTCCATCCCACGGCGCTCAAAAAGTTCCTTAATCTGCTGATATGAAGTTTCATCCCGTTTAAATCCAACTCCATAATAATCCGCAAGTGCAGATTTTGTGATATCATCATGCGTCGGACCCAACCCTCCAGTTAGTATTACCAGGTCAGATCGTTTCAAACATTGATCCAAATTGCGGGTAATCATCTGTGCATCATCCCCAATCGTGACAACTTTCAGACATTCAATGGCATTTTCGGCTAAAAACACCCCTAACCAGGATGCATTTGTATTAATTATATCTCCGAGCAGGAGTTCTTGTCCGACAGAAATTATGCTGGCTTTCATGTATGTATGGCTTTGCTGTGAAGTTGAAAGATAACTATCTTTTGCTACATGAAAAATGTACCAAATATCCTTAGTAGTCTTCGGATCATCCTGGCGCCAATATTTATTGCGCTTTACATCCAGGATGAAATATTATACCGATCCCTAAGCATTGGTGTATTTGCTGTTGCTGCTTTTACCGATTATGTGGATGGATACATTGCCCGAAATTTCAACGCAAAATCACGACTTGGCAATTTTCTGGATCCTCTGGCGGATAAAATCCTCACTTTTTCTGGTTTTATGGTCCTTCCGTTTATTTCTGTAAGTGTTTTTCCAATTTTACCTATTGTTCTGATTGTCCTCCGAGATACGTTTATTACGTTATTACGGTTGTATGCAGAACGTAAAAAACAGGCCATTCGTACGAGTAACTCAGCCAAAATAAAAACTCTTATTCAAATGGTTTTCTTGTACGCTGCGCTGCTGATCGGACTTTTTGTCCAGGCGGATGTCTTCCCTGGAGATTGGTCACGTTGGTTGTTTACATCCGGAATTCTGACTTGGTCGTTGTATTTCGTTACGTTCGTGACTGTTTACACCGGGATTGAATATATCGTCGTTAATAAGTCACTTTTTGTTCAGCCTCATGCTAAAAAGGC
>DLXM01000160.1 GCA_003448835.1 Bacteroidota bacterium
GCTGCGCAAAAAGCCGAAACCATCGGGCAAAATTTCCAGCACGCCATCGGCAATGATCTGCTCGCCGGTGCGGGCGCGCTTTTTGATGATGGCGAACATCAGCTCCAAATATCGCTGTAATGGCCGGATCACCGGTATCATCACTCGCATTTGGTGAAGTATGGCACTTCTTTGACCAACAACTCGATTACCCGATTACTGTTTTGGATGCAACCACTGCAGCACGGGCCGATCTGTCAAAATATGATGTCATTATTATGCCATCCGGATCTTATGGCGACATTCTAAGTTCTGATGACTTCTCTGCCTGGCTACGTGCCGGTGGACGACTCATTGCAATGGAAGGTGTTGTTTCTCAACTTGCCGGAAAACCGGGATTTGAATCGATCATACGTAAAACCGTTGATGATGAAGAGACTTCTGTGGATGATCGTCTTAAACGATATGCAGATCAATCACGTGAAAGCATGTCAAGTTCACTTGCAGGCGGAATCTTTAAAGTAAACGTTGATAACACTCATCCACTTGGATTCGGTTACGGTGATACTTATTTCACACTCAAAAGAAGCTCAAATTCTTTCGAATACCTGACTTCAGGATGGAATGTTGGTCACGTACCAGTTGATGGAAAAGTTAGCGGATTCGTTGGATCCAAAATTGTAGACAACCTCGAAGAATCCTTGAATTTTGGCGTCATAAATGTCGGTCGGGGAAACGTGGTTCTTATGGTTGACAACCCTCTTTTCCGTGGATTCTGGTATGGAGGACGATTAATGTTCGTAAATGCTGTATTCCAGCCAATGTAATTGGAATGCCTACGGAAAAAACCGTAAAAAGAATTGTAATAGCCGGACCAACCGGGATAGGAAAAACATCAACTTCACTATCCCTGGTCCGGAAATTACGAACCACAGGCAAAGATGCAACAATCATCAGTGCCGACTCTCGTCAATGTTATAAATTGCTGGATATCGGAACCGGAAAAGTATGCGTTACCGAAATGGGTGATATCCCCCATCTGAATATATCCTTCCTGAATCCCGATGAACCCGACACCGCAGCTGCTTTCGTCCGGCGTGCTCTGAATTGGGAACATGAAATCCACCAAAGAAATCAAATTCCTGTTTACGTTGGTGGAAGCACATTGCATCTTCAAAGCCTGATATGGCCATTGGATGACATCCCCGGTGCTTGTGTTTACAATCAGATCAAGCTGGCAGACCAGGAAAAAGAATTCGGTCAGGAATATATCCTCAATCTTCTTAAAAAAGCAGATCCGGAATATATAAACCACATGGATGGGTACAACAGGCATCGAATTTTCCGGGCATTGGATGTTTTTATGCAAACAGGAAATCCATTTAGTAGTTACCATTCTGATCAAAATCTATCGGAAGTTCCTGACGATACATTACTAATCGTTCTGACCATGAATCGAATCAAGCATGTGACGTTGATCGAATCTCGTGTCGATAAAATGATTCAAAATGGACTTGTGAAAGAAACACAACAAATTTTAGATGCAGGATATAGTCCGGATTTACAAGCACTTCAAACAGTGGGATATAAAGAAGCTATTGAACATATAAATGGAAACATTTCCCATGATGAAATGATCCAAAAGATAAAAATAAGTACCCGGCAATATGCGAAGCGCCAGGCAACATGGTTCAGACGATGGAAATCCGCAATATTTTTGGATATCTCAGAACAGACAACGGATCAAATAACTGAGAAAATATTATTCGAATTTAACCACGTTTTATGATGGAAGCGTAACAAAAATAAGGTTAAATTTAGGTTTATCCTTATTACAGCCAAATCATATATCATGTACAAAGCATTAGTAAACGTTACCCTCCGCAAATCCATTCTTGATCCAAAGGGTAAAGCCGCTCGTGAAGCATTACACAATTTGGGTTACTCTACCATCGAAGATGTCAGAATTGGCAAATTTATAGAAATTAATATTAAGGCAGACTCAGAAAAAGAAGCTGAAGCCATTGCGCGTGATGCATGTTCTAAGCTTCTGGCAAATCAGGTTATGGAAGATTTCACAATCCAAATCACAAAGGTTTAAAATCATGACAATTGGTGTACTCGTTTTTCCCGGTTCGAACTGTGATCATGATGCATACCATGCACTTAAGCATGTGATGGGTGTTGAAACCAAATTCATTTTCCACAAAGAAACTGACCTTTCAGGAATAGATGCTATCATTATTCCTGGCGGATTTTCTTACGGAGATTATCTTCGTTCCGGTGCTATTGCGCGATTCTCTCCGGTAATGCAAGCCGTTCAGGAATTCGCTGCTAAAGGTGGTCCGGTTCTTGGAATCTGTAATGGATTTCAAATTCTCTTAGAATCCGGATTGTTACCGGGAGCCATGTTGCACAATCAACAACTCCGATTTACGTGCAAACAAATTTACCTACGGACTGAATCACGAAATACAGTTTTCACCTCAGAAATTCCGCAAAATAAAATCCTTAAGGTCCCGGTTGCCCACGGTGAAGGTAATTATTACGCCGATGAAGAAACGTTGAAAAAGCTAATTGAAAACGACCAGATTATCTTCAGATATGTAGGACCTAACGGCGAAAATGATTCCAACTATAATCCAAATGGTGCAATTCAAAACATAGCAGGAATTTGTAATGAAAGCCGCAATGTACTTGGAATGATGCCCCATCCGGAACGAGCGATGGAGTCAATTCTTGGTTCATCCGATGGTAAATATATTTTTGAGTCACTTTTAAAAAGTCTCATCACCGCCTGACTTTTTAACCTATGTTATTGCATTGTGAAAATCTTACCAAACGTTATAAAAAACGCACAGTAGTTGACAATGTCAGTATCAATGTTGCTCAAGGTGAAATTGTTGGATTATTAGGTCCGANNGGTCCGAATGGCGCTGGTAAAACCACTACATTTTACATGTTTGTGGGCATCATCAGACCAGAAAAAGGTACGATATTTCTGGAGGATGTAAATATTACCGGAAAACCAATGTATGAGCGGGCACGGCTTGGAATCGGTTATTTATCTCAGGAAGCCAGTGTATTTCGAAATCTGACGGTAAGAGAAAACTTAGAATCCGTCTTACAGTTTTTTGACATCCCAAAGGCCGAAATTAATAAACGTGCAGATCAATTAATCGAAGAGTTTCGCCTAACAAAAGTAGTCAATAATATGGGATATAGCCTTTCTGGTGGAGAACGACGCCGAACTGAAATCGCCCGGGCAATGATAACACAACCCAAATTTATATTATTAGATGAACCTTTTGCAGGGGTTGATCCTATTGCCGTTGAAGATATTCAGCAAATTGTTAAATTACTGAAAGAAAAAAACATAGGGATACTTATTACGGATCATAATGTCCACGAGACATTAGCAATAACCGACAGAGCTTATCTTATGTTTGAGGGTAAAATATTAAAAGAAGGAAATGCTGAATTTTTAGCCGATGATGAAGAAGCACGCAGGTTATATCTTGGCAATCAATTCAAACTTGACCGTTATTAATCAAATCAGGTAACAAAATAATAATCATGCAGATTAAAGAAATAAACGTAAACGATCTCAATGAGCGAATTCAGGCAGGTGAAAAAGTAAACTTGTTAGACGTTAGGGAAGTTTTCGAACACGATATGGTAAACATATCAGGTACTTTAATTCCACTAGGACAACTAGAAGGTCGTCTCGCTGAAATCGATCATCTAAAAGAAGAAGAAATCGTAGTGTATTGTCGTTCCGGCGCCAGAAGTGCTGAGGCATGCCGAATTTTGATGCGCAATGGATTTAAAAATCCTGTTAACATGCAGGGTGGTATCAATAGCTGGTCTGCTTTTATAGATCCATCTATGCCCAGATACTAGTTTTTTGCAACAATAGTTCACCCGGTATGAAAATGGACCGGGTGTTTGCTTTAATGCCTACCCAAAAGCTGCAATCTGGTTTAATAGCTCATCATTACTTTTGGTTCGTTTCAAGACCTGTAATAAACTGACCATGGACTCGCGTGGTGATTTTTTAAGCAAATAGCGACGTACCATATTTCGCTCTTCAATTGAGTCTTTGATGAATTTGACTTCGTTACGTGTCCCGGATGCAGATATATTGATCGCCGGGAAAACCCTGTCATTTGCAATTTCGCGATCCAGTACCAATTCCATATTCCCGGTACCCTTAAACTCTTCAAAAATCAGATCATCCATTCTTGAGTTCGTCTCGACCAATGCAGTAGCAATAATCGTCAAAGACCCACCATGTTCAATTTTTCGAGCGGATCCGAATATTTTTTTCGGGATTTCAAGTGCCCTGATGTCCAGACCACCTGATAGAGTGCGTCCGCTGTTGGTCTGAGCCGCGTTATATGCTCTACCCATACGAGTTAGTGAGTCAATCAATAACACAGCGTCCTCGCCCATTTCTGCGAGTCTTTTAACATACCCAAGTGCCATTTCTGAGATTCGAACGTGCGACATAGTTGGCTTATCATTAGAAGATGCAAAAACCATCCCTTTCGTGGTTCGCATAAAATCAGTTACTTCTTCTGGGCGCTCATCAACCAACAGAACGGCCAGATGTACATTTGGATAATGTTCATCAATAGCATGAGCAATTTTTTTCAATAATACCGTTTTTCCGGTTCGCGGAGGTGCAACGATTAAAGAGCGTTGACCTTTTCCAATAGGTGCGATCAAATCTATTACCCTGAGTTCAACATCATCTGCACCAAACCCAAGTTTAAGATGATCAATAGGCATAATCGGTGTTTGAAGCTCAAAGCGTTTTGCTTTGGTCCATTTTTCCAGTGGTGCATCCATCAATCCGTCGATGGTAGCTACATGAAGATTTCCTTTTTGATCTTTTTCTAAAGTACCTCTGAGCGTAAGTCCCGTTTTTAAATTATTATATCGCACCTCTTCTGGATATAAAAACGGATCCTTATTTGATTTAGTAAATTCGAAATCCAGCTTTCTTATAAAGCCAAAACCTTTTTCATTGATCTCAACAACACCAGCATACTCGCCACCAAATGTGACGTGTTGATTGTTCAGAAACTCGGGAGTGAACCCACCTGGCTTGTTCGGTTTCTGATTCGGGTTGGGTCCGCGTTTTTTATTACGCTTCTTGTTGTTGTTGGTATTGTTATTACGCTTACGGCGATTATTATCGCGTGATTGATTCATGAATACGAATGTTTATTTCAAATTACCCGGTGTTTTAACCGAGAGACAAAGGGAAGTAGTTTTTAGGAAGTTTTGCGCGGATGAGGGATAGTTTAAAATTACGAAGGTAAGACCTAAACCATTGCGCGGGGGAGAAAATTGAGTCCTGAATGTTTGCTTTCAGGACCCAATGTTTAGAATATACAGAAAAGAATAATCAAATGTTAGCGTACAGTTGTTGTCTCACCAACCCATGAATAACATTCTTTTAAAGAACCATCTACGCGGATAGAGTCTCCGGTATTCCAACCTTGATAAAACTTATCCTCAACAGTTGGTGCTGCATTTACATATACAGAATATTGTCTGTTTACGAATGATGCAGTTGAAGAATCTACACGTCGGGCACGGTCCATATAGTCAAGAACTAAATAGTAAACCACTTTATCCTGACGTGTCATTTCAGATCTGGCACAATTAGAAACAGCCTGTCCGTAGATTTCAGCAAGTTTCAAAAATGGTTGACCCCATGATGGATCTTGATCTGATGATTTTCTGGCAAACTCACGTGCTCTTGGTAGATTATCCAGGTTCAGATAATTATTCGAGATTTCCATATAGGCATCACGCAATTGAATCTTATCCTGTGTTTTGGTTACAGCCTCTTCGAGAAATCTGATTGCATCCCGATATTGACCATTACCACCCACAAGTGTTGCCATTCTCAAGGTATTTGCGAAATTTGGATCTTTGTCATACAAAGTCTGAGTCATCTCAGTCATTTTTGCAGTGTCACCAACTCGTTTGTACAAATCGAACAACTCATTTAAAATCTCAGGACTATCTCCGCGAGTCAACAAAAACTCGATTCTTTCCTGTGGATTACTAAACAATCGGTCTCTTACTGAATTAAAGTAATCTTTAATATCCTGGTTAGCATATTGCTCAGCGGCATCCATGACTTCGATTGCCTTATCACGCTCACCAGTACCTACTAAATGACTGACAATAAACTGAATGTAATATCCATCAGCCGATTCAACCATTTGTTTTTGATCCATTTCGTACAGCTTCATATACTGTTCAGCGGCAAGTGTATTATTGTCAGCTATCTCAGTATGTGTCTGTAGAAAACGTCCATAGTTAAAGGTCCAACGATATCGATCGATTTCCTCATCCGTGAAAGTCTCAAGTACTTTCGCATATAAAGATGATGCAGTATCTAAAAGCGCTGATTTAATAGTTGGATTAACTTCAGCAGTAGCAAGTTCAGTGTATACCGTGATCATTCGGTCAAAAGTACGATCTCCACGATATACAGCGTTGCCCGGCATTTCAATATGCTTTGGATGTGCTGTAATCAGGTACCTACCAAATTCCAGTGCACTGGTATAGTCTTTATTGTTATAAAAACTGTTAAATACCGAGTACGCTTCCAGGGGTGACAATCCCATTGGTGCTTCTGGTACGGCATTATCCTGAGCGCTAATGTATCCTGTAGATACGATTACCATCAGTAATGTTAGAATCAACTTTTTCATGACCTTTAAGTATTTGTTATTTTTTCACATTATTGCAGTCTTCTCTGCAAGAACATCATTTCTGATAAGTTAAACGAGACCCTAACTCCGAATATTTTCTCCCTAACCAATTCATGCGATGTAGTCCCACGTAATCCAAAATCAAAATTGACATCAATTGAGGAACCTGACGCTGGTGATGGTATCCCTAAACCTGCCGAGAACATCAATGTTTGTATCTCAGTCCCATTAAGCTCTAAGTGCCCCGAATCAAGTGAAACTCCACCACGGTATATAAAACGTGTAAATATAGAATTTTCTTGTCTCCGGATAGCTGCATACTCAAAACCGAGGCCTAATTTAACACGGTCCTTCATAAAATCCTCGTTAAAACCCGAAAAATTTTGATAATTCGACCATTGTTGAACCAAAGCTTCAGTTGATATCATCATATACTGATTCGCATAGTACGATAATCCCACATTGTATTCTACTGGTAACTGACTGGTACCCTTGCGTTTATCAGCTAAAGGAATCTGTTCATTGCCATAATTGGCATTTAACGTTCTCTCTGTTGTTAAATCAATCGGCAACGACAATGTAGCACCAAATGCAATATAATCGTTGCTTGCAAAGGGTTTGGTATAATCGGCATATAGACCAAATCTATTCCCCAT